>NZ_PNDK01000026.1:0-43631 GCF_005887265.1 Pseudoalteromonas sp. S1608 | reverse complement strand
CACGTAAACGCAATTCCTACTTTCCTTTTAGTTTTTCGGAATTACGTTTTAGGTTTTAGGTTTTAGGTTTTAGGTTTTAGGTTTTAGGTTTTAGGTTTTAGGTTTTAGGTTTTATCAAAAATAACCATAAAATCAGTATGGGCAATTAAAATAGCTTAAACAATTTAAATCTCTCAGATTCGTTCTTTAATTTTAGAGATTAAGCTCGATAGCATCTTTGATAACTCAGATGTTTCACACAACCAAAGTTGGCCGACATTCGAATCAATATAGTTTATATCAATACCTATATAAATTTGTGTTCTAGCTTCAGCTAAAGAAGAACGAGCAATATCTAAAAAACGCACTTTTTCTCTGTCACTATCTCGTGTCATTCCCTCAGCAATATTACTAGGTACAGACAATCCTGCGCGTGTTAACTGATCTCGAAAACCAAAATCTTTTGTTATTGTTGGATTTTTATATATATCTGCACTTAAACGAGCAGCTCGTTTCCATACCTCTAAACTTTCAAAATTCATCATATCTATTATCCTTAATGATATATTTTGAGCTTAGTTTTTATTTAATAAAATACAACCTTAAATTTTGCTCTTAATCTCTACCTAACACCTAATGCGCGGCATAAAGCCCCGCATACGCTCAACCCTTGCAATGTACGTGGCTTAATGTCTACCTAACACCCTAAACCTGCTCTTTTACCTTTAACCAAACACCTGCGCGACATTAAGACCCACCTAAGTTTAATCCAAACACCGTGCTTGGCTTAATCTCTACCTAACACCTTTAAACTTTTGCGCCACAGAGTGCACAGAGGCGCCTCGCGGAAAGAGAGCGCCATAGGTTTGAGGTTTTCCTAGTACCTAACACCTAATACCTAACACCTAACACCTAATTACTTCTGACACACCTCACAAAAAACGGTGCTACGTTGGCCTAAACGAATTTCTGTTAGTGCTGTGTCGCAATTTACACAAGGCTGGCCTTTTCGACCATACACTAATAGCTGTTGCGCAAAGTAGCCTGGCTTACCGTCACTTTGGGCAAAGTCTTTCAACGTTGTGCCGCCTTGAGTAATTGCTGCGGCTAGGGTGTCTTTTATAATTGGGATTAACGCTTGGTAGCGTTTTAGGCTTACTTTACCGGCTTCTTTTCGCGGATCGATACCTGCTTTAAATAACGACTCGTTAGCGTAAATATTACCGACCCCCACCACCACGGCGTTATTCATAATAAACTGCTTAACAGGCACTTTTTTATTACGAGATTGCTCATAAACACGTTTAGCAAAAAAGTCATCGGTGAGTGGCTCGGGGCCTAATTTAGCAAGTAACTTATGCTCTTCATTGGGTGCTTGCCATAAACAGCAACCAAAGCGACGTGGATCGTTTAAACGCAGCGCCTTATTATTCGCTAAAATAAACTCAACATGGTCATGCTTTTTAAGTGGCTCATTGGCGTTCACAACCCGCAAGTTACCCGACATACCTAAATGCAATATAGCCGAGCCTAGCTCGCATTCTAACAATAAGTATTTTGCACGTCGTTCAATACTGCTAACCACTAACCCCTCAAGTTGATACACCTCATCTGGCACAGGCCAGCGCATACTGGCATTATGAATATTTACCTTAGTCACAACTTGGTTTAGTACATGGGGGGTAATGCCCATACGGCTAACTTCTACTTCTGGTAATTCAGGCATTAATAAAACTCACTTATGAAAAGGTAAAACTTGGAAATAATTGTTTTGCAGTAGTTAAATCTAGCAACAATAATCGCTGACTGGTTTTATCGAATAGATAATACTGACCATTCGCCTCAAATAATAAGTACACCCAAGATAGGGGCTCACCGGCGAGTTCAAACGTGGCTACCGATAGTGGCTTATTCATATCAAGCGCATCAGGTGTGATGGTGGTCATCAGCGCGGTATTTTGCCATAAATAAACCAGCTCACTAAGTTGCTGCTCTGAACCTTGCCAACTAAGCGGTACATTTTTTTGTAAAGCAGTACTACGCCAACTAGTGCCAATACGCTCAATTTTTTGGTCGATAAATTTAAGTGTTAATACGAAACTTTGAGGAGGAAGTAGTGGCTGCAATTGCGCCTGTGTTTCATCATTCCCTATGTTTTTATGCAGTCCATTTAAAAAGAAGATCATAATCAACATCGAAAAAATAATAACATTGTTCCAACCTTTTCGGCCGAGTTGCATATGGGTCTTCCAATTAATAATATCGATTTAAAGTGTAACCAAAACTTAATTACACTGTCTATATGTTAAAACCCAAAGACTTTGCTAGAATATCGGCAAATTTTAAGGAGTTTAGTCATGTCAATGTATGTAGTGGGCCATAAAATCCCAGATTCAGATTCAATATGTGGTGCAATTGCACTGGCTTATTTAAAAAACCAAATTGATGAACCAGCAATCCCAACTCGCCTAGGTGAAGTGTCACCAGAAACACAATTTATTTTAGATAAATTCGGTTTTGAAGCACCTGAGCTAAAACTTAGCTACGCTGGCGAAGACGTTTATATTGTAGACCACACAGAAAAAACCCAAGCACCTGACGATATTGATCAGGCTCGCGTAGTAGGCGTGGTTGATCACCATAAACTAGGTGATTTAACCTCATCGACACCGCTTGAGTGTTGGATCCGCCCTGTTGGTTGTTCTAACACCATTATTAAAATGATGTATGACTTCTACAACGTTGAGATTCCTAAAGATATTGCTGGCATTATGCTTTGCGCTATTTTAAGCGACACGGTTATTTTTAAGTCACCAACCTGTACTACTGCCGATATTAAATGTGTTGAAGCGCTTGCAGAAATTGCAGGCATTGAAGACTTCAAAGAACTAGGCATGGACATGTTCCGCGTTAAATCAGCCGTTGAAGATACGCCAGTACGTGACTTAGTAATGCGTGACTTTAAAGACTTTAACATGAACGGTAACCTCGTTGGTATTGGTCAGTTAGAAGTTATTGACCTTGCGGTATTTGACGAGATTAAAGCCGACCTTGAAGCCGACATCGCGAAGCTTAAAGAAGAAGGCGGTCGTCATTCAGTATTTTTACTTCTGACCGACATTATGAAAGAAGGCTCACAAATGCTAATTGCATCAGACGATGCTAGCCTAGTTGAGCAAGCTTATGGTGAAAAACCAGAAGACGGTAAAGTATGGCTAGACGGCGTATTAAGCCGTAAAAAGCAAGTAGTGCCACCACTACAAGACGCTTTTAAGGGCTAGGTCAGAGGTTCGAGGTTCGAGGTTCGAGGTTCGAGGTTCGAGGTTCGAGGTTCGAGAAATTTAAAAACCTTGCGGTTAATATCGCAAGGTTTTTTTATGCCTGTAGCAGCGGGTTCACCCCGCGTCAGTATTAGGGTTTAGGTTCGAAGTGATAGGTACTAGGCCCTCTGCCCGCCGCTCGTGGCCCGTCCGTTACGTATAAAGCCCCTCCGACATTAAAATACCTGCTATATTTACCTATAAAATAAAGGCTTAGGCTCTAAGTGCTAGCTTCTGGCTGCTAGCTTCGAGCCGTTGCCCGCAGCCAAAACATAAGGACATAAAATGCAAATACTTCACCACGGAGCGGTAAATGGCGTAACAGGCTCATGCCACCAGCTGATAATAAACGATCAAAGCTCTTTTCTAATTGACTGCGGGCTATTTCAAGGTGAAGATTCTGTTGATGATCTTAATATTGAATTTAATATAGATACAGTCCGCGCGCTGATCGTCACCCATTGTCACATCGATCATGTTGGCCGAATCCCCTACTTATTAATGGCTGGCTTTAAAGGACCCATATTTACCTCTATTGCATCGGCCAGTTTACTGCCACTAGTGATTGAAGATGCATTAAAAGTGGGCGTCACGCGAGATCAAAAAATAATAGATACCTGCCTAAGGTTACTTAAACAGCAAATTATTGAAGTTGATTTTAAAACCTGGTTTGAGCTACCTTGCAAAGGCGAGCACACGGCTAAAGCCCGACTACAACGAGCAGGACATATTTTAGGCTCAGCTTATGTAGAAATAGACATAAGCACACCTCCCCACAAAGCTAACAATATTCATAGAGTGGTCTTTTCAGGTGATTTAGGGGCGCCCTATACGCCTTTACTACCCGCACCTAAAGCGCCTTATAAAGCAGATACTTTAGTTATTGAGTCAACCTATGGTGATAAAAACCATCAAGGACGAAAGCAACGTACGCAAACCTTAAAAACCGTGATTGAGCGCGCAGTTGCCGACAACGGCATCGTGCTTGTGCCTGCATTTAGTATAGGCCGTACACAAGAGCTGTTATACGAACTTGAACAGCTAATTCATGCTTCAACTAAAAACTCACCTTGGCGCACAATACAAGTAATACTCGACTCCCCCATGGCGGCTAACTTTACTCAGCAGTATCGAAAATTTAAATATTTATGGGATGAAGAAGCAAAACAAAAAGTAGCCAAAGGCCGCCACCCTCTCGACTTTGAAAACCTCACTACAATAAATACCCATAGCGAGCACTTAGCTTTAATAAATTACTTAGCCACCCGTCAAACCCCCGCTATTATTCTAGCGCCAAGCGGTATGTGCACCGGCGGACGAATAGTTAACTACCTAGAGCGATTTTTAACAGATGAAACCACCGACGTACTATTTGTAGGTTACCAAGGGCGCGGAACATTAGGTCGAGACATACAAACATACGGCCCAAAAAATGGTTATGTATTTATTAATAATCTCCGCATTAATATTAACGCAAAAATACACACTATAAGCGGCTACAGCGCCCATGCAGATCAAGCAGGTCTCATCAAATTTGTAACCGGTATGCGCAAAAAGCCCCGCCATATAAAAATAGTCCACGGCGATGATGACGCTAAAAATGCACTCGCAGCAAAATATAGGGAAGTGTTGGGGGAAGATGTAAAGGTTGAGATTGGGAAGGGATAGGTTCGAGGTTCATAGCTCGTTCCCCGAAGCCTGATGCAGTGAATTTTAATGCCGTGTTTGGCTTAATCTCTATCTAATCCCTTTAACCTTTAACCTTTAACCAACTCATTCATATATTCAGTAAATTCATCGCCTAAGCTTTTATCTCGCATGCTGTATTCTACAATCGCTTTTAAATAACCGAGCTTATCGCCACAGTCGTGTGAGCGGCCACTCATATGAAACGCTTCTACCGTATCAATAGCCAATAATGCATCAATCGCGTCTGTAAGCTGTATTTCACCACCAGCACCTACATGAGTTTTAGCGAGTAATGACCAAATATTTTTACTTAAAACATAACGACCAACAACGGCTAAGTTTGAAGGAGCAACCTCTGAGGCTGGTTTTTCAACCATTTTTTTAATTACTACACTTTCACCAGCGGTTAGCTCTACACCGTTAATATCAGCGATACCGTATTTACTAACATCTTCAAGAGCAACGGGTTCTAGCATAATTTGGCTGGCTTTCGTTTGCTCAAAGCGAGCTATCATCGCCGCTAAATTTTCAGTTTTTTGATTTGCGGTATAAGCATCGAGGATTACATCAGGTAGCACCACCACAAAGTCGTCATCACCAACGATTGGTTTTGCACATAAAATGGCGTGCCCTAAGCCTTTAGCTTCACCTTGGCGTACATGCATAATGGTTACATCTGCAGGGCAAATAGAGCGAACTTCGTCAAGTAAAGCCCGCTTAACCCGCTTTTCTAGCGTGGCCTCTAGTTCAAAACTAGTATCAAAGTGATTTTCAATGGCATTTTTAGAGCTATGTGTTACGAGTACAATTTCTTTAATACCTGCAGCAACACACTCATTTACTATGTATTGAATAAGCGGCTTATCAACCAACGGGAGCATTTCTTTAGGAATTGCCTTAGTCATTGGCAACATACGGGTGCCTAAACCGGCAACGGGGATTACAGCTTTCAAGGGTAGTCCTTTAATTAGAATTAATCTTCCCTAAGAATAACAAGTGTAGAATATACGGGGGCTGAACTAAGTGTATCGCTGCCCCCGTAATCCATTTACGTATTTGCTATTAATCACTACCAAATAAATCACGCGTATAAACTTTATCTGCAACATCAGTCAGTTCATCAACCATACGGTTTGATAAAATAACATCTGAAAGCTGCTTAAATTCATTTAAATCTTTGATTACCCGAGAATGATAAAACTCATCTGCTTCAAGTACTGGCTCAAAAACAACAACTTCAATTCCTTTTGCTTTAATGCGCTTCATAATACCTTGAATGGCAGAGGCTCTAAAGTTATCCGAACCCGACTTCATAACTAACCGATAAACACCGACAACCTTAGGTTTACGATTAATAATTGATTCCGCGATAAAATCTTTTCGTGTTCGATTCGCATCGACAATGGCGCCTATAATGTTATTAGGAACATCTTTGTAATTTGCTAATAACTGTTTGGTATCTTTGGGTAGGCAGTAACCACCATAACCAAATGAAGGGTTATTGTAATGATTACCTATACGGGGGTCTAAACCAACCCCTTGAATTATTTGTTTGCTACTTAACCCATGTGCCTCAGCATAACTATCAAGTTCATTAAAGTAAGCCACTCGCATTGCTAAGTACGTATTAGAGAAAAGCTTTATCGCTTCAGCTTCTGTTGAATCGGTAAATAACACCTCAACGTCTTGCTTTATAGCGCCTTGCTTAAGTAAACCTGCAAAAGTTGCTGCTCGCTCGCTTTGCTCACCCACTACAATACGTGACGGATACAGGTTATCGTAAAGCGCCTTACCTTCACGTAAAAACTCAGGCGAAAAGATAATATTATTACAATTAAACTTATCTTTAATAGACTGAGTAAACCCAACCGGCACCGTTGATTTAATAATCATTGTCGCATCAGGGTTTATAGCTAATACGTCTGTAATTACAGCTTCAACTGAGCTTGTATTAAAGTAATTGGTTTGTGGATCGTAATCTGTGGGAGTGGCAATAACAACAAAATCTGCATTTTCATAAGCTGTTTTTTTTTCTGATACAGCAGTAAAATTTAACTCTTGTTTTTGTAAAAACTCTTCGATTTGTTGATCAACAATAGGAGATTTTTTGTTATTAAGTAATTTTATCTTATTTTGGTCAATATCTAGCGCAATAACCTCATTATGCTGAGCTAATAACATTGAATTTGATAAACCAACATAACCACTACCAACAACTGCTATTTTCATTTTTCTATCTCTATATTGTTCAATAAGCTATCAATAATACGTTGGCTTGCTTGTCCGTCGCCATAAGGGTTATGTGCTCTGCTCATTTCTTTATAAAGAGAAGGTGATTCTATTAATTCACTTACAGCACTTACTATTTTAGCTACATCTGTCCCGACTAATCTAACTGTACCAGCTTCAACAGCCTCAGGTCTTTCAGTTGTATCACGCATGACCAAAACAGGTTTACCTAAACTTGGCGCCTCTTCTTGCACACCGCCCGAATCAGTTAAAATAAGGAAAGACCGATCCATCAAAAACACAAAAGGTAAATAATCTTGCGGTTCAATAAGCTTCACATTAGGTTTATCAGCAAGTAGACGATTTACTGGCTCTTGTACATTAGGATTTAAATGCACAGGATAAACAAAGCTGTGATCTGGATATTTAATTGCTAATTGCGAAATAGACTCACAAATACGCTCAAATCCGCCACCAAAGCTCTCACGACGATGACCTGTTATTAATACGTAAGGTTTATCAATAATATCAGCAAACTTTTGAGTCATCATTTTTTGCGTATCGTCAGTCGCAAGTACTTTATTTCTTACCTGCAATAAAGCATCAATAACTGTATTACCTGTAACAACAATATTAGAATTAGATACATGCTCACGCAACAAATTATCAGCCGATGCTTGAGTTGGCGCGAAGTGCTTAGCAGTAATAACTCCTGTTAGCGTACGGTTTGCTTCCTCTGGCCATGGACTATATAAATCGCCTGTTCTTAAACCAGCTTCAACGTGCCCTACTTTAATTTGCTTATAAAAGGCCGCCATTGATGTCGCAAACGTCGTTGTAGTATCACCATGAACCAAAACCCAATCAGGTTTAAATTCCTCTAAAACATCACGTAAACCGAGTAATATTTTACTCGTAATGTCGTATAAGTCTTGTCCTGGCTTCATAATATCTAAGTCATATTCAGGTACAATTTTAAAAAGTTCTAGTACTTGATCTAACATTTCCCTATGTTGTGCAGTTACACAAACTCTAGACTCAATAGCAGGCTCTTGCGCTAAAGCTAATACAAGTGGCGCCATTTTTATTGCTTCAGGACGAGTACCAAATACTGTTAAAACTTTCATTTATTTTCCTAAAAACATTAATACATTAAATACCTTAAAGTAATAGCGTTTATTGCTCACCATAAGTGCACACTCTTTAAAAAGTGCTTTTTTATAACATTTAACCTTACTTAATTAAATAACGCAGGTTAAGTAGTATCTTACGATAGCCTCAAATAGCTATTAGATATAAGCTTTCGCGCATTCTACTATGAAGTTATATAATTTAAAACGGCCCTGAAACATTAATGACAAACTTTGCTTTTTAGGCACTCTCTGAGGTAAAGTGTCGTAAAATTTAAGGATAAAAGTGCAATAAAAAAGAATGAGTGCGAGCGAGTCATCACTAGAATCTCCCCTAGTAACAATTTACTTACCAACAAAGAATCGTTTAGATTTTTTAAAGCGTGCCGTACGCTCTGTCTTTAGTCAAACATACACAAACATTGAACTAATTGTAGTAAATGATGGCTCAACAGATAACACACAGCAATGGTTAGATGAGCTAAGCCTGAAAGAACCCAGACTACTAGTGATAACAGAGCAAAAAAGCATAGGTGCATGCGCTGCTCGTAATAAAGCCATAAACAATGCAAATGGGCAATTTATTACTGGTCTTGACGATGATGACGAGTTTTTACCCGACCGTATTAAGATTTTTTTAGAAAATTATGACCCAAAGTACTCTTTCTTATCACACGGTGTTCTTTGGTTTTATGGGCGAAAAGGAAAAGTAATTGATGCGACTAATAGAGAACTCTCCTTAAATGACATGTTAAGTTATAATTACGCTACCAATCAGGTGTTCACTGAGAGTCATAAACTTAAAGCTATTCAGGGCTTCGACACAACTTTTAAAGCGTGCCAAGATTACGACACATGGGTTAGACTAGTTTTAGTATTTGGAACGGCTAAAAAAATACATGGTTATTCATATATTCAGCACCAAGGTCATGAAGAAGATCGTATTAGTACTATAGAAAATAAACTCAACGGATATTCACAGTTTTATAATAAGCACAATCAGTTAATGAGCAAGAACAATAAAATAAACCAAAGTTTTATGTGCATTTCAGCTAGTAAAAAAAGATACCATTTTTGTCTATATTTAAAGCATTTACGTGGCGGTTTTTTTATAAAAAAAACACGCTATTTGCTCTCAAGTAACTTCCCTCTATTAGCCGGATTGCGCTCTAAGGCTTTAAAATGAGTGAAGCATTAATTTATATTATTGGCACCCATTCAACCGAAACCAAAGGCGGGATAAGCAGTGTATTAAAAGCATTTGAAGAAAGCTTTTATAATTTAAATGAAAAATTTGAAAGAATTAATACGCATAATGACCAAAAAAGCAGAGTAATCTATTTTTTTATTGCTTGGGTAAAATTAGTAATTCATTCATTTCGAAATTTAAAATCAAGAAGGGTTTACTGGCTCCATTGTGGCCCTTGGCTTTCTATGTTGCGAAAATTTATTATTGCTATTACTGCTAAATTATTAGGAGGCGAAGTTGTTATCCACTTTCACTCTCCTACATTGTCAAAGTATATGCAAAGCAAATGGGGGGGATTTTTAATTAAATGCTTTCTCTCACCTGCGGATAAAGTTGTTGTAGTTACTCCATGGTGGAAAGAGTTATTAGTTAAAAAAGGAATAAAAAAAGAGATATTAGTTGTTGCAAACCCCCTATCTCACAAGTTATTTAACTTTACAGAACAGAACATAGTAGATAAAAAACCAATAGGCCATATCGTTAAGTTAGTCTCAATGGCTAGATTAATTGATGGAAAAGGGATTGAGCTAATAATTAAAACTATGGCTGAACTTCCAAATATGACTCTAAAAATAATTGGGGATGGCCCCTTAAAGAGCGAATTAAAGCAACTTTCACAAAGTCTAAATGTACAGTCTAGAGTAAGCTTTTTAGGATGGCTTGAAGAAGAGGAAAAGAGTAAAGCACTATCAAATAGTGATATTTTTTGTTTACCTTCAATTTACGACTCTTTCGGTGTGGTTTTTATAGAGGCGATGAGCTTAAACCTTCCTATAGTTGCATTTAATAACGGACCCGTTGCAGATATAGTAAAACCTCACGTAGGTATCACGATTGAAAAATACAACGTAGAACATTTAAAAAAAGGAATTGAAGAAGTAGTTAATAATTCAAATGATTACCGTTTAAATGGCAAACCTGAAGTATTGAATAACTACAACCCCACATCACTAACAAAAAAAATAATTACATATCTCAAGCAGTAACGGTTAATAAAAATAGTTTTCGCTAAACGGAGCAGGATGCAACTTTATCGCTAGTCAGCAAAAACACTCTCAATTATAATACACAAATTATTGCAACTCTTCCGGAGCCCTTTTGAAAGACAAACCTATTACTTTAATAATTTACGGCAGTGGCGGACATAAAGAACAGATGAAGAGGCTTCTAGCATTAATGCAATCACACACTGATTTTGATTTTGTATCAATATCCGACACAGACGACCATTTCAATTCGCTTAAACATTTTCGCTGTCCTGAACCTCGAGGTAAATTTAGTATTTGGAAAGCCCCTTTTCAACTGGCTAATAATTCACTCACCACTTCAATACAATGTTTAAGTATTTTAAAAAACTTTCAAGTTAAAGGTTTAGTGTCAACAGGCCCTGGCATGGTTGTATTACCTGCTATTATATTTAAGTTGCTTGGTAAAAAAGTTATCTTTTTAGAATCCTGGTCTCGCTTTTATACCCCTTCATTAACTGGGAAAATTATGTATCGAATTGCAGATACATTCTATATTCAGAATGAAACATTACAAAGCACTTACCCTAAAGCGATTTTTTCAGGAAGATTATGAATATTTTTGTTACTGTTGGCAGCACTCGCTATGACTCTCTATTTTTCGCCGTTGAAAAAGCCTTAAACGCTAACCACAACGCTATCTTTCAAATTGCTGACGGCGATTATAATCATGACAAAATCACCACAATACGCTTTGTTAAAAACATAAACGTATATTATCAAAATGCTGACGTTATAATTACCCATGCAGGAGCGGGCAGTGTGTATAACCTTTTAGAAATGGGTAAAAAAGTAATAGTAGTTCAAAACACAGAAAGGGTTGATCCACATCAACAAGATCTTGTTAAGTTTGTAGAAGAAAACCATTTCGGCTTAGGCTGTTATAACGTGTCAGTAATTGCTGATAAGATAAATCAAATAGAAAACTTCCAACCAGTTCCTTATATAAATAAAGAATTTAATAAAGCAAAAGAGATATGTGGAAGCTTACAACTACTTTAAAAGTAGACCTCTCACATCCCTTTTTTAACTAGTATGTTTCTCTCCATTAGCGTCCAGTACCAATTATTAAATATAGTCTGGACACACAACGCCACAATCACAGGCGTTAATAATGATAAATAACCTAATTCCAATACAACTATTATTAGTAATAGTGAAACACCGCCTGAGAAAACAATCGCCTTATAAAATGGAATATGGTTTGTAGCAGCAATTAAGTTCATTGACAGTTGCCTGTTTACATCTAAAAAAACCATAAGGCTAAAAAGCACAAGCACATAAATACTTGGCAAGCTGGTTTTAGAGTCTATCAATTTAAGCAATTCAGGAACAATAACAAGGACCGACACACTTCCTAATAAGCATGTAATTAAACACACTAACCTCACTTTAAACTGTAATTTTTTTACTAAAGAAAAATCAGCATCTTGAATTGCTCGGTTCAATATAGGGGTTACAACAGTCATATATAATAGGCTAACCGAAGACAGTATTGTAAATAAGTTAAGAGCTAGAGAGTAGCTAGCAGACTCAGAGGCTGTAAAATAGTATGCAACAATCAAAATAGAAAGCTTTGTCAGCATAAAATTCCCCAAAGAAACAACACCTATACGCCCTGCATTCGGTAATAACAAAATCAATGTACTTTTTGTATCTTGCCAGCGAGTTTTAACGTAACCATGGAGCATTTTAAGCTTGTTAATTTCGTAATTAGCGCTTACGTAGTAAATAATAGCAGAAAGTAGCCTAGCGATGGCTATAGCCATCAAGGTGTAATCATAAATAATCAATGTTATAGCAAAAGCAAAAAATATTAAATTGCTAAAACTCGTTACCTTATAAATACTTGCTACATTATTAGTGCCAAAAAACAGGGCATTATAAAGTAAACAAAAAATATTTATAATGATTGCTAAACTATAAAGAAGCCACACTAAAGAAATGTCTAAATCCGATTTAGCGGCTATAGGGTTTAAAAAAAAGAAATAAGCAGCAACGAGTATCACAACAGTAATAATAGCAATGAAAAAAAATACAAACTTTGCACTATTTATTATTTTAGAAAAGAGTAAGTAATTAATGCTATTTTTATCAGTGTGCTCACAGACACCAACTTTATTTAGGCTTTGCGCCCCACATAAAACATAATTAATCTGCCTTGAAAATGTAGTACTTAAACCAAAATCAAATACAACAATTAGGGCATAAAAAGCAACAAAAACCATCCAAAGAGAAAACTCTGCCTCAGTAAAAGCCACCAAAGCAAAAGGCATAATAATCAGGCTACTGGCAAGACTAGAAAACCGTGAAAAATACCCCCAAAATAACGCCATTATTTTTTAATCTTATCTAAAACAGCAAAAGCAGAGCCAATAAAACAACCCACAAACCAACTTAACTTAAAAAACTTCGCCACTTTAAAATACGCTTTATAAGCCACAAAAAAACCACTACGGTGAATCAAATACCGCATATAATTACTGTAGAACTTTAGCTTATTACGCCCTACCACAAGTTTAATTAAATTATAATTATTTAATACAACCTCAAACCTTAAAACCATACCTTTAGGGTTCTTCATAGCCAATGTTGCATAAGAATTAGTTAAACCATCTGCTTGATATTCAATTTCTTTAAACGCCAGATTAGTGCAGTAATATTTATAATCTGCATCAAATAAAACGGTAATAACCGCCTCAGGCATAAATTTTTCATCAGCGTAGATAGGAAAAGACTTATCTTGAAATAAAGACGCTCTAATAAAATCACAACGATCTCCCTTCATATTATATTTATAAGCATTTTCTAGTAATGTAGATTCCATTGGATCATTAACAAAGTACTGAGCACTTGGCTTTTGTGTGGCCATATCTAAACATAGGCCTATAATCCCCGCAATATCGTCACGCTGAGCCAGCGACTCCCAAATACTTTTAACTTGCTTTAGTGCGCCTTCAACAAGCTTATCATCCGAATCTAAAATAAGCGTTAGCTCTCCTCGAGCTTGTGCAAAAAACACATTCATGCACGAATGTTTACCTTCGTTAGCTTTTTTTATATATTTTAAATCTACTACACCCTCAGCTTGAACCATTGATATGAAAGCAGCAATATCATCAGTGCTGCCATCATCAACAATTAGCCACTCAAATGAAATGTTTTCATCAATATTTAACAATAAGCTTGCATATAGGCGGGGTAATAAGTGAGCTCGATTAAATACCGGCGTACATATAGAAAAATCAACACGCATTACTTTACATCCAACTTAGCCGAAAGCTCTTGAGTTGAAGTTTTAACTATATCTATTTCTACCATAGACCTATGCGCATTCATTGCTATTTTTTCAAATAAGCTTCTATTTTCAACTAACTCCCCAATTAGAGAGCTATACTCATCCATATCATAAGGTTTAGCTAATAAACCTGTTTCATTATGCTCAATAAACTCTGGTATAGCACACGTAGAAAAAGACACAGTAGGTAAACCTGACGACATAGCCTCACACATTGAAACCCCTTGTGCATCCATACGAGTAACACCTAAATAAATACCTGCACCTTGATGAACTTTTGGTATTTCAATAGGTTGTAAAAAGCGTGAATTTAAACAGAAACGATTTGTAATATTTAATTTCTGTGCAACATTTTTAATTTTCTCTTCATCTGGGCCCATACCATAAAGAGCAGTGTGGATATTAGGAGGCATTCTTTTTGCTGTCTCAAGAACTAAATCAACAGCATATTTACCACGGTAAGTTAAGGGTCTAATACTTAATAACTTATCCCTATCAGCCCAACGTTCAGTAAAGCAAAAGTTCGCTGTGTCTATACCATTGGCAATAACAAGTGACTTTTTACTCAGATCTACGCCTGTATTTTTTATAGCCTCTTTTAGCATCCATTTTGAGGGAGTGATAAATTTAACAGGCATATCTGACTCAACAAACTCAGTAAGCGTGTTTATCATTCTTTTTATTAAGTAATAATCACGGTACAACCAACGAGCAATACTTTTCGGTGAATGCCACGAAATATCATCACGCCTATCACTCCAAATAGTTTGAGCTTCAACACCGTGAATAAAAAATAATGTAGGGATTTTATTATCTAAAACACATCGGTACAGCACACCCGCATCAGTTGATTTACTAAAGCGGTGCAATAGCAAGTGTATCATTACACGGTCCGCGTTTAGCAATAATTTAGCAAGCTCATTAACGGGGCCCAAAATTACAACCGCACCATCAATAGTATATGTATACGAACTCTCACTCGGTACTAATACAGTAACACTATGGCCTTGTGCTATATACTGCTTTGAGCGAGTATGAGCAAACATGTGGCTGTAAGGGCTACTTTGTGAAGGATAGCGGCCAGTGAGAATAACTAAATTCATAATATAAATCCTGAAACCTTTAAGTCTGGTGTATTAACTTAATAAATATATTCTTATTACAACAAGTTTGCTGTATTCATTGAAGCAGGCAATACTTTAAAATAGTAACAAAGCTTTTCTTTATAACTCATATAGGAAAACCAAAAAACATATTCTTATTATATATTGACGAATAAGAGTAACTTATCGACATTGTAAAAAATTTAAGCAGAAATCATTAAATTATAAATAAAAACAAAGCCAAAGCTTACTCTAGTGACTTTTATCAGTCGCATTCAAAGAGCCAAGCATCACTCCAATTAAAATACCTGCCGTTCCAGATCCCCAAATATGACCACTGAGTTGAGAAAGCACTAAAAGAGTAAAGCTTGCTAAAAGAATAAAAGGAGAGAAAAAGTTTATATTTTTAATTGTTTGTTGGTGTGCTTTCGCAAACGTATAAATATAAAAACTACAAACGGCTAGAAATGTAAATATTCCATAAAAATTTAATATGTCAGCCCCGTCCACCTCAGACGTTGCTGAACCGTCTGAGCGTTTTAAAGATAGCGCTTCACCTTGGCCGAATAATTGCTCAAACAAACTGCTATGGTTTACTACAATGTCAAAGTTTTCTGCAGTCATAACATCACGCCCTGATAATATAATCCCTAGAATGCCTGCTTTTTTATATAAAAAAATCATCCTATCGTATAAACCTAAGGACTGTAGCATTTCTACAGCTAAAATTATGGCTATAATAATCAAAGTAATAATAGGAATAAAAATGCCCATTTTTAATAATGTAAATGAATAAAGTTTATGCCGTTCATTCACTATAGGAACTAAAAAAACAATTAATAGGGAAGCTAAAATAGTAGTTTTGGTCGATACACTAACACCACAAAAAACAGTGAATAAAGAAAGTAATAAATACAGCTTCTTACTTTTATGATTCCAGCACATATGTAGCATATAAGTAAAAGCAACTAAAAAGGCACCTCCTAACTCATTACCAGCCATAATAAGCCCCGTAGACCCTGCAGTTTCTCCGCCACCAAAGTCGTAAGTGCTTTTTCCTAAACCTATGGCGCCAATAATAAAGTTAACACTTAAAATAATAAAACCGAGCTTTAATATTCTATGAGTACTTTTCAATGCAAATTCAGGTTCATTTTTATACCATTCACGATATAAGAAAAATATACAAACAGGTGTCAAAACTTTTATAGCTGTTGAAAAATCATTAATAAAAAAGTCTAATCGTGCATGTTCATAAAATTGGTAGAGAGGGCCAATAAAAATTAAGATAACTAAAAACAATAATATATTAAATTTCAATATATTTTCTTGGGCGATTAAACTCAATATCAACATTAACAAAGGGACTTTATAAATAAGAGATGCTTTAATATCTATCCCTAAATATATAATTGAAAAACCCGACAACATATCAGTTAGTAAGTACACCGACATCATGGCAACAGCCAGTTGAGACCAAAATTTACGGTAACTCCCTATTGTAAGATTTATCATTTAATTGCCGTACAGCTCTTCTCGTTTTTTGTTAATTCCCAAAAACAGAGATACAACACAAGCAAAAAAACCACTAAAAATAAACCCAACAATACACAGTAACGCTCTGCTCGGTGCTGATTTTTCTTCAGGAACAACCACCTTCGCAACAGTTTCAAACATAGTTTCTTTAGTTACTTGTGCTAGCAAGCTTGCTTTAGTTTTCTCCGCTATTAGCCCAAAGAATATTTCTCTTAATTCGCTTAGTTGAGTGCTTTGAGCTTTACTAGAAAGTACCTCAATATATCTTTCGCTCTCATCAATTGTTCTTTGCTGCCAAAAATAATTTATATCTTTTACTAACAGTTCCAACCACTCAGCAGCCAAATAAGGCGAATAGTAAGTTAATGATATACTTACAATGCCTTTTTTTGATTCATATTCAATAGCAATATTCTTTTTAAGAAACTCATAGGCTTCCCATGCTGTGGGTTCGACTTGTTTACCAGGAGGAGCCTCTCGTACCCATATGTCATTTTCAGCATCATAGAGCTCAGAGTCATAAATTAACTTATTAGCTTGCTCATCCCAGCTTTCGGCAGCAATTAAAGGAGCTGTTAGCTTATGGCGCTCTATAAATGCCTGTAAAAAAGAACGCGATGTAAGTAACTCAATAGCAACTTCAGTCTTATTTTCACCGCCACCACCGAGGTTAACGCCCGCTAAACTTGCAATGCCACCAAATTGCCCTGCAAGTTTTGATAAACTGCCCGCAGAATCTTCCCCTTTAGGCATATAAATACCCTTAGCTTCATATTCGTTTGGTTTTGATATAGCATAAATTACAGTTGCTAAAGAACAAATAAACGTAAAACTAATTATAAAGAGCTTATAGCTCCAAATAATCTCGATTAGATGAGATAACTTTATATCATCTGACTTTTGATTTTGAGCTTGATTTTGACTAGTCAAATTTACATCCATTTTTGTTAGTTTGATTTTTTAGACATTAAAATTTCTACATATTTATTATGTACATCAAAGTATAACCAATAAAAAAAACTGTTACTTTCAGTGAACAACTTAAGCAGCAAACTATATTACTGCACTTTAAATAGGCGACGAATCCTAACACTAATTCGCCAGATTCTTAACATAAAAAAGTAATACATCACAGTGAGTACAATAAATGCGTAAAACATAATATATTCAGGTATATTGAATACATCACCGAGCACACCTATGACTGCAAGAGAAGCCGAAATAAAACAAATCACGACGAGAGCTTGGCGGCTAGAAAAACCCAAGCGAAGAAGAATATGATGTAAATGTTCACGATCAGGCTTAAAGGGAGATTGGCCTTTCTTTACCCTACGAGCTATTGTAGAAACAGCGTCAATAATAGGCACTGCCGCTAACCAAAGTGCAGTTACGGGACTAAATGCACGGTCGGTCGATTGTGAGCCTTCGAGCAACAACCACACCACAGTAAAACCAATAACCGTACTACCAGCATCTCCCATAAAAATCTTAAAGCGTTGTCCTAGAGGAATACCTAAATTCATTAATATATAAGGAATAGTAGCAACTACAATTGCGGCACAGAAAGCCATTAATTCATTTTGACCATTAAAATAAAATAAAACCCCCAAAGAGCTAAATGTTATAGTTGCTAAGGCGCCTAGTAAGCCATCAATACCGTCAACCATATTAAAGGCATTAATGGCACCAACAACACAAATAACGGTCATTATGTAACCAAAAAACGACAAGTTAACATTAACGTCGCCAAATATAGCACCAGCATCATTAAGAATTAAGCCACCAAAAAACATCATAAAGGCAGAAATAACAACCTGCAAAATTAAACGAAATCGAAAACTGATATCGTACAAATCGTCTAAAACGCCAACAAACAAGAGAATACTGGCACAGCTTAAGTAAAGCATTGCAGAAGATATTGTATTAGGAAAGATGATTAGATAAGAAAACACAACGATAAATACAGCCAATCCACCAACAAGGGGAATAGAGCCACTATGTTGCTTCCGAGCATTAGGCTGATCCACTAAATTAATTAAAATTGCAAATTTTCGAAATATGAAAAGGCTCATAAATGAGCTAATAAATAACGCAAAAGTTGTTAGAATCACAAAAAATCAACCTTAAACAATTTCCAACTCCTGAATTATCCCTAAAAACATCACGATAGATGAGAACAAAATTAGGCAATATTTATTAAACTAAATCGATGTAAAGATTATCTTTAAAATAGCGTAAACGTTTCTAAATTTTAAAAACCTAAAGCTTGCGAAAAAAGCGCCGCAATCATATAAGAATCATACTAAGTATACAAGATTACACCCTGTAAAACTGTAAAACTTCGTAACCCAACTTTGACTTAAAAAAACAACATTAATGACCTAGCACATGATTTTAAAGCCATACTTTTACTTTGAAGCTAAAATATACATTATTTTTTGGTTGAATAATTTTGAAAACCTGGCATAAAATTAATTAACAACCTATAAAAAAGCGCTAACTTAGGCATCATAAAACTAGGTGTATTTAAACTATATCCATTTTCAAACTTTTTATTTTTATAATAGCTATCAACGTTTTGCCATACTTTTTTTATATTTTTAAACGTAACAGCATCGCAATAATCCTGATTTACAAAAATACTTTGCAAATCAGGTGACATAAATACAGGGACAACTTCTTTAAAGCAGCCATTAATGACTAATGCTCCCCGAGAGATATATCTGCGACCTCGCGCTAAAAATGACTCATAAAGTATTACCTTATTATAGTCTGAAATATTTAGCTCTTGTGTTTCAAGCTCAAAGTCATTAAATAAGACTGTAAACTCTTGAACAGTCAAATTATTATAGCGCTTTTTGAGCAAAGCTTGCGCACTAAGGGGGCGCACTTTATAAAGCAGAGGAAAAAAGCGATATATTTCACCTAATAGCCCAGGGAAATACAAATAAGTTCCCCTCTTAAAAACGTCCCCTAAGTAACCATCAAAAAAGAAATCTGAACTTTTTGTTAGCTCAAATGCGGTATAATAAGCACTTATAAAGTGAGGGTTATTATATTTCCTAGGCGACTCAACCAAAAAATCAAATACTTCAACGTCATTGCTGGTTGCTGGTGCTCCATCAAATTCAAATTCATAAAAGTTTTTAAAATTAGCCTTAAACTGCCTAGCAATAGGTCTATCAGCACTATTTTTCGGGCCATAGCAATACCCATCCTGCATATCACTTTGACTCAAAATTAAGCGCGAATCAAACCCTCCAGATAACGCCAAGCATCTTTTTTGTTCAGGAATTAATTTGATTAATGATTTTATTTTACTGGGTATTTGCTCTAACTGGTTACTTGTAGGGTTTATTAAACTGGCTAAACTTTTTTTAGATACAATTTCGCCATTATTAAGTGAAACAATTCCGCCAGGCGGTATACAGGTTACTTCTTGATACTGTGTATAAGGGCCAAAAAGGTGTCCACGTTTTCGCAGTATAGACTCATGTACGTCAGAAACTGTTAATGCAAAGTTATCTTTAATCGTTTGCAGCGCAGCAGAAATAATAACTTTTTCATCCTGCTTAAATAAAAAATGAATACTTAAGCCCATTTTATCTATAAAAAAATAATCATCTCCATCTAGAGTGACAACCCCAGAATAAACACCAGAATCTATTTTTTCTAATGTTTGCAATCCAAAAAGTTTAAGATCATTTGATAACGCTTCAAAATTATTGAGTTTTCCCTTATAGATAAACCAGCCAACAATATGCATTGTTTGAGTAGAAAAAAGGTATTCAGTTTTATGGATCGCTGTACACTTTTCATTTAGTTTTGTTACTAACAAAGAGTCACTAAATGTTGACGGAATAATTGGTGAGCACACATTAATATATAGCCCTTTCATTACTTGATCCTCATTACCTAAAAAAGGGTATGGATTTTACAACCTCTACACCACAATAAAAATTAAAAACGTACAGTGAAATTTTAATATAAGTTAACTACTTGCAGTAAAAACTAAACTTAATGGCAAGCTAAATCTCAAACTAATTTATTTATATACTTAGTGTACAATAGCTTCACTTAAATATTACGATACAAACAGAGTCTATTTAATTTCATCAACCACTTTTTGCCACATTTCATTACTATGCTGCTTATACAGCACTGCATGTTTTTTAAGCTCTAACTTCTTATCGGTGAGTTGCTGTAAATACTTTTCTAACCGCTGTTCAATTTCATCTATTGACTCACCAGAAACTAGCAATAAACTAGCCACTTCATACTCAGAAAAAAGCTCCTGATACTTATGGCTCCAACCGGTTGCAATACACGGTATAGCTTGAGAAAGCGCACTAACGCAACCATGAAAGCGTGAACTAATCACCAACTTCCCAAATGAAATTAAAGCCTTAACACGAATTGCATCTTCTGGTTCAATTATTTCAATGGGTTTTGTTACATTATCTGCAATTTCAATACACAATGCTGCATCATCAATACCACTGTGGTTTAAAATAACCACTTTCTCACCTAATTTTACTGCTTTATTAGCAAGTGATATTAAAGTTAAAGTGTAATTGTCTCGCCACCATTTATCTTTATTTTTTTTGCTAAGCATTTTAGAGTTAGGCACAATAATAATGTAATCATCAAAGCGTTTATACTCATCAAAAAAAGTCGGCTCAAGTAAGTTTGTAAAATCAGGGGATTGATGAACATGCTGAGTATTGTCCAGTAATGCAATTACATGTTCATATGACGGCGTTTCACGAGCAAATACCAAACTTGCATTTGCAAATGCTTGCTGGGCATATTTTTTATTCTTAGGGCGAGTAAAAGGGCCTAAAGATTGCGGCATAAAAATATACTTTTTATCCAAGCCCTTCATTCTTGTCACTTCACATGCAACTTGCTGCATAATTAAATCAGACCACTGATCACCATAGCCAAAGCCAGAAGCATCAAGTATCACATCAACATCAGCCTCTGTAACAATGCCAAAGCGATTTTTAAAATAACGACGAATAAATGCCGGAACAAAATAAAAAAGGCGATTTAAATCAACAATGTTTTTTCGTAAATTTATTTTTTGATAAGCGCCTATAGAGGCTCTTTTTTTGTAAGGAGAGTTTACATTATGCGCTAAGCAAATTTCGGCATGAGGGAAATGAAGGTTAAGCTGCTGCAAAATTGCGTGCAGCATGAGTTCAGCTCCTTTATTAACAAACTGTACGCCTTTTATTTCAATTAACATAAAAACTTCCATTTTTCCTACTAAAAACCGACAGCGAAGCATATACAGCTGTAATGCTCGTTTCAAGCTTTTACAGGCATTTTTTATGAGTTATAGTACCTTGTTTGTTAAATATCTTCACGAGTGGTCATGTCTACCTTTTCAGGTATAAAAAACAGCGCATTATTAATTACAGAAAAATGCATACTATTAGGCCTCAGCTTTTTTAATAGTGTGCTTTTAGCACGTGTTGGCGGCCCTGAGGTTTTCGGGCAATATGCATATATACTTTCTATGGCTGGGCTATTTTTACCGATGACTATTATGGGTCTAAATAATATAGTCACAAAATATATCGTAAAAAACCCAAATAACGCTCACTACTATCTCAAAAGCGCAATTATTATTCGCTTATATGGTGCCTTACTTGCAATTGCCTTAGGGCTAATGCTTGTACTTATTATAAGTAACCCAAATAACACCTATATATTATTATTAATAACACTGCAGAGCTTTAGTGCTTTTTACGTTATAGAGTTTTTCTTTTTAGCCAAACAACAAGTTTCAGCATTATTAAAAGTTCGCCTAATTATATTACTCGTGCTTAACAGTTTAAAATGTATCGTTATTTTAAATGGCGCATCACTTAATTTACTGATTATGCTGCAGGGCTTAGAGTATGTACTGATTGGCTCCATTTATTTATTGACCTACGTAAAAGGAAAAAATCATCACTTTATCAAACGTAAAACATCCTCTCGTAGTTATATTGCATTAGCACAAAAAGGTAAGTGGTTATTATTTTCAGGAATAGCAGCAACAATATATTTAAAGATTGATCAAATCATGCTTGCTAACATTATAGGTATAAATGCTGTAGCCTATTATGCTGCTGCGGCTAAATTATCTGAAGTGTGGTACGTATTTCCGGTACTCATTGCCAATGCTTTTACCGCACAACTTAGCCAATTAAAATTTAGTAATTATTTAAAATATCAAAACTTATTACAACAACTTATAGTGGTACTGACACTAAGTGCGTTGATACTCAGTATTACAACCTATTTTATTGCACCCGCTTTAATTTCGCTACTATACACTGACGAATACAGCGCAAGTGCAACAATACTTAGCATACATATATTCGCGAGTATTTTTATATTTCAACGGGCTATACTATCAAAATGGCTAATTATTGAAAAACTTTATAAATATAGCCTTATATCAAGTGTATGCGGCGCAATAACAAACATTGTATTAAATGCCGTATTAATTCCTCAATATGGCGGAGTAGGAGCTGCGTGGGCTACTGTTATCTCTTACATGATAGCAAGTTATGGTTTTTTATTTTTCCATTCAAATACTAAGCGTTACGCCCAAATATTACATCAGGCTGTGTTAAACTTCCCTGCATTATTAAAACCCTTTATAAAGCAATTACGCTTATTAAAAAAATGACTTCATGATGAAACAAAATATAAAGCACCTTATTAATCGTTTAGGCTACGACGTAAAACTGCATCGAGTAGGCAAAGCACAACAAAACCAAGCTAAGTTTGCGTTTGTGCATGTTCCTAAATCTGGGGGGATCTCAATTGATTTAGCAATGCGTGAACAATTTGCAAGGCCAGGTGAAGCCCGTTTTAGCCGTGAAGGTGCTATTGAAATGAGTTTGACTACATTTAATAAAGAGATAACCGATCTTGATAGTATTGCACAGTTTAGCGATCATCATGCGCAGCAATTAAATGGCCTGCTTGCTTATCATTTAGCGCAAAACTGGCAATACATAAGCGGTCATGTGAGCACAAATCAACATATTATTGAAAACTTTGCACAGCGGCATCACTTTATAACTGTATTAAGAGAGCCTGTTTCACGCTTTATTTCAAATTATATATATAACAAGCTAACTAACTCTTTACCAATTATGGCGCCTAATAACCTGAATAACGACCACCTCATTGCAGAAGTAGACCGCATTTTAGCTCACCGCAGAGGTTGGCAAATGGCCAACGTAATGAGTATGTGTATAACCGGTCGTTTTGCAAAAGATGCAGCTGATGCGCAAAAGATACAAAGTGAATTTGCAGATAATTTAGCAGCCTATAAAGTTGTCGGCTTCCTTGATAACTTAGATAGCTTTAGCAAACAAATTAAACAATTATCAAACAAGCAAATTAACATAGGCAACCACAATACTACCGACAGCTTTTTAGATGAGAAAAAACAGCATGTAAAAAGCACGCTTCAAAACTACTTTAATGAGCCAAATGTCAAAGCCCAATTAGAACACCTATGCCGATTTGACATCGAAAATTATCAACGCGCAAAAGAAAAATATTCATAAACCAGTAGGCGTGAGGCTTGCCCGCGCGAAACGTGAGGCACGCCCATGCGAATCGTGAGGGTTTTGCCCACGCAAATTTTACCCCCTCACCGTGCCGGTATTTCTCCTCTTTGCGCCAGCAAGCTTGGCGCCTACGATGTTTAATCTCTTATCCCGACGACCGTAAATGCGAAAATCACAAATATATACAATCCCAATATGAGTAATCACCCACACGATCAACTAACTTGGCTCTTAATGGGTTTGCCACTATGTACCTTGCTTGGTTAATTAAATCATCATTGTTTTTTATAAGGTGATCATAAAAATTTGCCTGCCATATCGCACCATTACATTGATTTAATCGGTTGTATTTTAACGTTGTCATGCTTTTAAACTGACCTACCACCGCTGATAGTGGCTTTGAACCTGTGAGTTTAAAAATCCAATGCAGGTGATCAGGCATAATCACATAGCATATTGTGGTAAGGTTTTGTGTAATTGAAAACTCATATAAAGTTTGCGCAATCAAATGCGAATTTTTAAAGTGAGTAAAAAGCGGCCTCCGTGATATGCAACATATTGTCACGGCATAATAGTGATTCTCAATTGAGCAACGTCCTTTGCGCCTTTTATATGAATCAGCCATGATTATTCCTTTATATTAAACATAAAGAAACAATAGTGAATAATGCCATTTTTGTAAAAGAGCAAAAATGATCGCCCTCCACAAATAAAAACGCCCCGTAGGCGTGAGGCTTGCCCGTGCGAAATATCAAGCATCATATAATATTGTAAATCTGCGCTTTAACGCGCCAGCAAGCTTAGCGCCTACGTAATGGTGTATCCCCCACCAGTAGGCGTGAGGCTTGCCCGAGCGAGACGTGAGGCTTGTCACGAGAATCGTGAGGCACACCCGAAACGTGAGATTCACCCACGCAAAACGAGAGAAATAATTACAAGCTAAATGAATTAACCAGGCGTTGGTATTCGTCTTGTATTTCTTGAGTTACTTTTTCGTTACCGCTTACCGATAAGGTAATTACTTGATTATTCGCTTTATCAAGTACAGCTAAGTTATGAATTACTTGCTTATTACCGCTAATATCGCCAGTAAATATGTATTCCATATTATCTAAAGAGCCCGTATAAGCGGCATCATCAGATCCTACTTTAGTATATTGTAGTTCTTTAAATCCGGCTTTTAGTAGCCCTTGAATCCCATTTTTAATAAAGCCCTGCCACTCTTGTTCTGACCCTGAGTAGTACTGACCAACTAACTGCTGGCAAATTACATTACTAGAGATATTTGCAGCTTTTACTTGTTTGGTGGCAACAAACTGCTTTAAATTTAAATCAACATTAGGCGCTACATTTAATTGTTGTTCTTTAACTTGTGGGTCTGATGAAAACTTAATATTAAACTTGCAGGCATTATTTGCGTCTGCTTCTTTTGCGCCAGCAAGCTTAGCGCCTACGGTGGTTACGCCAGCAACGGGGGTTGTGTTGGCAGCGATGGCGGTGGTGCTTAATAAAGCGGTTAATAAAAGTGCGTGTTTTAATTTCATAAATTCGCCCATAAAATTTAACATATTAACAAATACAAAAAACCCGGCCTAAGCCGGGTTTTTACAAAATGTAAACTAACTAATATTAGTTGCCACGTTGTTGTGAAGTAGATACTTCTGTACGACCTTTGTCGTTTTGGCTTACTGCGTAAGCTGTAACGTCGCCTTTATCAGCGTCAACGTTAAATGTAACGCTTAGCTTAGTCGTTGCACCGTTAAGACCAAATAACGTGTCCATTGCTGGCTCAGAGATCTTAGTTACTGTGTTAGCAGCAAGTTTAGCACCTAGGTTCATTGGACCGTATTCAACACCGTTGTTGTCGATTGCAGTCACAATTACGTCAACTTCTTTATCTGTTTCATTCGCGAAGTGGATAAATGTATCAGTGTTTGCTGCGTTAACTGGCAGGTAAGGAACATTGATGATAGTTGCATCAATTGCCCATTTACCAGCTTCAACGCCGCTGTAAGCAACATAACCGTTAGTTGGAAGTGTAACACCACCATTTGAAACTGAAGTTACAGTTACAGAAGCAGTTACATCGCCAGTTACAGGGATATCAACAACACTTGAAGCGCCATTTACGAAATCAACTGTATTTGTGTATGTATCTTTAATAGGTGTACCAGGAGTAGTTTGTGTAACTGTATCAAGTACAGCATTAACTACTGAAGATGCATTCGTAGGTAAAGTTAACACACCGATAGCTGCACCAGTGTTTGCTACAGCAGCTGTAGACTCAGCGCTTAAAGCGGTAGGAGCAGCAGTACCAACAACACCTTTAAAGTTACCATCGAAGTTGATGCGTGTAACAGCACCAGTAAGTGCTAAGCCTAAAGACTCATCATTTACAAAGGTATACTTTAATACGTCTGTTTTAACTGCATTGTCGTTACCAACGATGAAGCTAGTTAAATCATCACGCGTGATCAAACCGTCAAGCTTAGTATCAACTTTAAAATCGAATTGTGATACTTCAGTAGCGATAACGCCAGTACCTGTTTCAATTTGCGTTTTGTCTGCTTTGTTTGATACGTAAGCAACACTTGACTCACCAGATACAAGAACGCGATCATTTGGAGCACCACCGAAACCGTGGTTACCAAGTACAACGCGGAATGCAGAGTCAGCTGTTAATGGATTACCAAGGTTAACTTTGAACGTGATTGAATCAGTTTCACCTTTAGAAGCATCGCCATCTGTGATTACAACATCATCAAATGTGAAGCTACCAGTACCGTAGTTAAAACCTACATCGCCTGCGTATGCAGTACCTGCGCCAACACCTTGTGTTACAGCACCACCAGTTAATGCAACTGTTCCATCGTTTAAGTCAACGTTTTTGTCGAAGTTAAGCGTGATAGTCGAAGCAGACGGGTGATCTTTGTCTACTACAACATCAAACGTTAATGTGCCAGCAGTTGGTGCTACTTTAAGTTCAACACCTTCAGCAGAAAGCTTAAGTGGTGTGCTTGAAATAGTTGCTGCTTGAGCGCCCATTGCACCAAATACAGCCGTAGCTAAAAGTGCTTTTTTGAATAGTTTCATTATTTCCATTCTCCTAGTTTCATGAAACTGATGTATTGTTAATGAAGTCAACACATCAAGATTTTTTATTGTTCTGGCTGGAGGTTTGCCAGATCAATGCAAATTTAAGGGGTTATATTATTTATGTCAAGCATTTAACATTAAAACGCCACAAAACCACACTTTATGCGTGGCTATTAACACCAAATAATATTAACTGTTAGTATTATTACATATTAATAACAGTCACCCAAGGTAAAGTTTGTAACCCACTTTTTGATTAATTAAAACAACAAGCTTAGTTACTGTTGGTAAAAGTCTAAATGCTATTTTATCTGGTTAATAATACACTTTTGTTACAAGGTATTATTTTATAGCTGCCATATTGTAAAATATAGCTTAAGTAACATATAAACATTACGTACAGTTATAGTTAGTTTTACAGCTTTTTTAAACACGTTAACGTCACTTTTACTGAACAAGCTCAAAATAGCCTTTTGTTGTTAAATTTTCAAGTTATTATTTCATTTATTAGTTAAAAAAAAAGCAATTATGTAGCTTAGTAAGCTTTGTTTTATCATTATATTAATTGTATTTTTTATACTCGTTTTTTAACGTCATTATTATTAGCCACAGTACTGAGTATGATGTTGATATAACGACTCAATTAGATTTTCTAAAACAGCTGAACATTCACTTTATAAATATATAAAAAAGGGAGTAGGCTTTCGCGCTACTCCCTTTACTATATGGTTTTATGTATGCTTTATTAAAAGGATAGGTTTTCTAAGCCTTTGGTAAAGCTTTCTTTTACACGTTCCCAGTCTTGTGTGTTTTGCACTATTTTAGGGGTCACTAATATCACTAACTCGGTTTTATCACTCGAGCTACTGTCGCTTCTAAATAAATGCCCGAGTACTGGCAATGAGCCAAAAAACGGCACCGATGATGCACCATTAGATTTATTTTCACTAATAAGGCCGCCTAGCATGACGGTTTGGCCATTACCGGCTACTACCTCAGTATTTAAGGTACGTTCAAAAAACGACGGGTTGTCTGACGCGCCCGAGGTGTCAGACACATTCGAGATATTTTGCTGTATGGTCATTATAACCGTGCCTTGGGCGTTAATAGTGGGTGTTACGGTTAAATCAACCCCGGTTTTTCTATATTCTATGGTGGTGGTTTCGCGCTCGCCGTTAATTGGGTCACTGGTGGTGCTGCCAATCGTGGGTATGTCGTCACCTACGCTAATACTGGCCGATACCCCATCACGCACTAAGAGTGTTGGGCGCGACAACACATTAACTAAACCATCTGTTTGGCTTAAATTAACACTCACATTACCTGGCAAGCCAACAATTGAGTAATTAAACACCCCTTTGCCATCAGTATTAAAGCTAAACGCTTCTTTGCGTGTACCCGCCGCACCGCTTTCAATAGCATACTGCACCCCTTTTGAAAAACTGCCGGTGAGTTTAACTTCAGCAATAACGACTTCCATCATTACTTGTTTGGGCATAATGTCGAGCTGGCGAATAATCGGCTGCAGCTCTTGGTAGTATTGCCCTGTTGAATAGAAAATCAGGGCATTA
Organism: Pseudoalteromonas sp. S1608; assembly: GCF_005887265.1. GTDB lineage: Bacteria > Pseudomonadota > Gammaproteobacteria > Enterobacterales > Alteromonadaceae > Pseudoalteromonas > Pseudoalteromonas undina. The sequence goes on along the minus strand of NZ_PNDK01000026.1, from coordinate 14,823 downwards.
GCACGTTCATCTACTACCAAGCGCATATTATCGCCTTCAACCGTTTGAACGCTATTTTCATTGCCTTTAGATTGTCCTTGGGGGGTACTGGCGCTACTAGTGCGACTATTATTGGTACTGCCTTTTTTACTTGGGCCTGTAAAGCTGCCCCCTAACAAAGGCGCTAAACTTTGCCCTAAATCAGATGCTCGTGCAAACCTAGGGTGGTAAATATAAAAACTTTGCTCGGCGCCAGCGGCTGGTTTATCGAGTTGTTTGCGCCAAAAAGCCACGCGGTCAATAATTTCATCGCTGCTTGCAAAAACAACCACCTTGCCTAAATGCTCTAGCGGAACAAACTTAACACTTGCGGCATAAGGCCCACCCGATGAGACTGTGATACCTTCTTCTTTGAGTATTTCAGTTACTTTAGTAATAAAGGTTTCTGAGTTTAGGTAATCAAAACCAATTAATGCACTGGCTTTATTATAAACAGCAGGGCTGTCTAATAATGCAACTAAAGATAAAGCGCGTATTACTTGCTCTCGCTTTCCTTCAATTGTAAGTAGTGCTTGTGCTGCATCGTAACTATTTCTGGCATCTACTAGCTGACCAATAATGTTACGCAGGCCTGGCTGCATGCCATATTCAATTGGCACTAGCTGGACTATTTCACCCGATACATTCGGAACGGCACTTTCTTTGCGGCCAAAGCCAAATGCTTTGTCGGTTTTAGTGTTTGAGCTTACTGTATGCAAGTAAAAAACATCGTCGTTTTTGACAACATTTATACTATTTTGAGACAGTATTTGTTGCACCAAAGAAAACAGTTTTTTAGCGCTAACCTGCTCTTTTAAATCAAGCGTTACAGGGGTGGTATTTGTTTTTACATTTGCTTCTAGTAAATAAGAAACATTAAACAATTCACCAAATGCATAATGAATAAAGTCATTTAAAGGTAAGGCATTAACAGAAACCTGAAACTCTGGTTTTTGTGAAAACGACTTTGCTAAATCAACTTCCAGCGTAAGCCCTTGCCTAGAACCTGACAAACTTGATAAACGCTCTGTTTTACCATTATTTAAAGTTGTTTCTTGCTCTTGACCAGCCGAGTCTGTAACTGTTTTTTGAGGCTCATCCAAAAATGATTTAGGGACATTAACGCGCTCAGCTTTTACATTATCAGCGGGATTAAAAATAGATGCACAACTTGTCGTACCGAGGATCAGGCAAGTTGTTATAGTTAGTTTTAAAAGTTTATTAGCCATTGTCACTACGTTCAAAAAGTTTAAATTTAATGGTTTCATCGCCTTTGGCAATTATAACGGCATCAGGTGTAATCGTTTGCAACACTACGCCTTTAGAAAGTTCGTCACCCTCTTGCAGTTTAACCAATTCGGTAGCAGCGCCTTTTAATAAAATAAATGGCAGCTGATTTTGCTTAAAAATACCTAACAACTGATAATCTACATTATCGATTGTAAGTGTTGGAAAAGCGGATTTTTTACTATCCTCTTGTACCTCTGGTGCTTTTACTTCAGGCTCTTTTGGCTCATTGATATAAGCTAACCATTGTTTCTCTGCAGTTAGTTGCGGCTGTTCTTTTATAGGATTTATCGACTTTGGCACCTCTAAAATACTTGCTGTATTGCTACTGAGGGGGTCGTTTTCATCTAACGAGCTGAACAAAGCCAATACAGTTAATACAGATAAAATAGCTGCTAGCCATTTCATAATGCCACCTCTTGCGCGTTTTGCCACATTACCAGTGTTAGCACTATTACCATGTAGTTATTTTTGTCGCCTGACACCTCTTTACCAGCATATGAGTAATCAGCAATTTTAATTAACGGCTTTTGACTTTCAAGCTGGCGAGTTACTTGTAATGCGCATTTTGGATTACCTCTATATCGCGCCTCTAAGGTCCAACGCACTAGGCTTTTATCTATTTCTTTACGGCTTTTCCAACCAATTCGTTCTACATTACAACTTGCATTTGCTAACACTGACTCCACCTTTCCTTGTGCAACCAATTTAAACTCAGACTCTGTACTTGCAGGGAATAAATAAGGTTGCAGCTTTAAGGTACGGATAGAAAGCAGACCATGTTGTTTTTCAATCTCGCTTTTTGTCGCAATTAGGCTCTCAACCTTTGTTGCTTTAACTTCATCTAAGTATAACGTTTGTTGTAATACCGCAATGTTGTTCCATAAAGGATCAATAGCAAAATTGGCAACAGCGAGTGCTAATAAAACGGCAAAATAATGTTTATATTTTAATAAATCACTCTTCATTTTTTTCTACTAACCTGAGTTCCATAATAAAATAATCCCTCACTCCTGACTTTCTAACAGGGCCATTAAACTCGACACTACTAAGTTGCGGTAGATTACTCATAGCCGTTAAAATTTTAGAGGCTGAGTCTGCAAAACCTCTAATTCTTATGAGTGAATGAGAACCTGTAAATTGTTGTATGTCCATTCCCTCTTCAATAGCAAAGTAAGCAATGTCCCAATGGCTATGTAAATTGGGGTACTGGGTTATTTCATTAGACACCTGCTCGACATAGGTTTTAGCTTTGTCTGCAGTTTGTTTCTTATTTAGTAGCTCACTCACGCCAGTTTGGTATTGAGACAGCTTTTGCTCTAGCTGGTTCGATTGATACAAATAATAGCCGTTCATAACTAAAACAAATACTGCTGCACTGATCAAAGGCGCCCAATAAAGGCTATGCACTGTTTTGTAATTTATATTTGATTGAAAATCGAACAAGGCGATTCTATTAATCTTAGATATTGGAAAGTTTTTAAGTGTATTCCAAAGTAATGCAGAATATTCGTTTAACGCTACTTTTTCAAAGCTTGCTGAGCTTGCTGCTCCCACACTTAAACTAAACAGTTCGGCTGTAGACACTAAACCTTGCTTATAAACACTGCACGCCTTGCCATCAACTACTGTATGAAAAAGGATACCGTTTGGCGTTTCAATTTCAGATACAGCTCGTTGCTTTGCAAAGTGATCCGCAATTAATTCTGTTTCAGGTATCAATATTGCGTTTTTAAATTGGTTTAACACCTTTTCATCAAAATCAATTGTTTTTACATCATAACCTTCTTGTTGTGAATTTTTATGAAATGTTTGTAAGCCTGTAAAAATGCCCGTGCTTTTTTGTAATTTTAAAATATCTTTTAATTCTTTTTGGCTAACTGAAGAGTAAGTTTGCCATTTTTCACGGTACCATTTACGTGAAACGATTACGATTTTTTTCCCGCTCTGAGATACACAAAAGCCTTGAGTTTGAAGTTCAAGTAATTCTTCGTGAAAGTAGCCAACGTATTTACGCAACCAATCTTTGTCTTTAATTTTTTGGAGAAACGCACTAATTTTCATCTATATTCCACATAACATTCGTTATAACTACAGGGCGAGTTATGGAGCGAGTTCTAAGTTTAATAGTGAATTTTTTTGTCACTTTTTGCTCTGCTGTACTAGCCGTTAACTTAACACTTAAGGTATTTCCTGATAAAAAACTTATAAACTCGTCGGCAGCAATATCGGTTATTTTATAAAATGAATTTTCATTTAATTGCGCATTATCGCGCAGCTCTAATAATTTAGCTACCTTTGTGTCGTCTTGTATAAAAGCACTTAAAATCGGTGCTGGTGAATACATTGGATTAAATCCACTTGTATGCTCTACAGTAAAATACTTCTGCCATTGCTGCCTTGAAATAATATCACTTTTTTTAATGTAATTAACTTCAGCTATTGATTGTAAGTAACCATTTCTAGGGCCAGACTTTCCCTGTATTTCATAAAAGTCTCGTTCAGCTCCATTAAGCTGCTTTAAATCATTTTCATCTTTCCAATCTGTGAGCGAGTCGATAAACTCTGCTCTATCAGACCTCTCTACTTCGAGCTGTTCAAGTACTTTGTTCAGTATGTTTTTATCAGTCACATTTAAACTAATTAAGCCGTTTAAATCTTGGAGTTGGACTTTTACATCTTCCACTTGAAATGGTGCATTATGAAAATTCCAAGCTACTACTATAGGGTTTTTACTTTGCTTGTTTTGAAATCTATATTCACTGAGTAATGTATTGATGATCTTCGCTTCAGCTATTTCTAGCTTAATTCTTAGATCCATTGCCGTTTTTATAGTGTGTACCGTCGTTATTTGATCACGAGTTGATTGCAGTATATAAAGCCCCAAAATACTTAAAACAAACGATATGATCAGTACTTGAACAAGTGCAATCCCTCGTTGCATTAGCATTTAAACCTCCAGCCTCAAATAATCCACAAGGATAGAATACGCCTCATCAGGTAATACAACTGGAAACTCACTTTTTTCTCCTGTTTGTGCTGTCATAGTAATTAAAATACTGATTGGGAGTATGCGTCGTTCTTCCATAACATGTTGTTCATATGACTTTGGTTTACTCAATTTTTCGCTTGGCTCATCATCTGAATCTTTACCATAATTACTGAGAACTTGCTGCAGACTATCCCAACCATAGTATTGAAATGAAATTGATTGTAAGTTTTCTATTAAAATAACTTGGTGATCCCAAGTGATCGTATCAGACTGTTTTAAGAGTAAATTATTCGTCATAGAAGCTTCATTATAAGCTAACGAGAGGTAACCTTGGTTTTGTAATATTTTAAACTCTACAACGGCCGTTTCTTTGCTAAATAATGGAGAATTAGAAATAAAAATAATCCGCTGTTGATCACCTGAAAAATATTGTGCAGGTTCATTATTGTCAGAACTAACAATATAAGGCGCGGTTGATTCGAAAACCCGAGATAAGACATCAAAACTGAGTGCCTTATGGCTTTGCTGCCAAAAATGCTGAGTTCGCTTTTGCCATTTTTGCATATAAAGACCGTATCCGTAGTACCCTGCAAATAACACCATCATTAACAATGATGTTGCAAGTAAAAGCTCAATAAGTGTAAATCCTGAACTCTTTTTTTTACTATTTACCACGTTGCAACCTCAAATGAAAATTGTCGCTCTCGATTATCAAATTTTACTGTTACATCCACTTGGTAAACAGAAAACCTATTACGCTCTCTAAAGTCTGAAAAGCTATTTGTGGGCGCACTATTAAAAGTTACTCTGTTAGCTTGCCATAAATAAACAATGTCAAATAATAAAACTTCTCCTTGTATAGCTGAGATGTTTTGATTTTTTACAGCTGCTTTTAGATTAGTTTTGATTGCAGTAATAGCAGAAGGAGTTACTTGATAATATTTAGCATTAACTACGGCCTTGTCTGAAGATAACATAGCGCTTTTAAATATTTCGCTGATCAGGGCTAAAGCCGAAAATAAAATAATAGCAGCGATCAGCACTTCTAAGAGAGTAAATCCTTTATTGGCTTTCATATTGCTTAAACATTGCATTGATTTTAAATTCTTTTTTATTATTATTCCATATCACAGCAAATGTGTTTGGCGATATAGCGGCTGTAGTCTGGATATTAAATGTTGATTTGATAAATACTAGCTGTTCAAACTCTACTTTAGTTATTTTTTCATTTTCATTAATAATTAAGGAGTCGCCGTCGACTGTGACTACTATAGGTGAGCCACTGTAGTAGGCTCTATAGCTTAATAGTTTGAAATAATGTTGTATTTTTTCTAATTCTACCATTCGTGTTTGCTGGTCAACCGTTTTGGTTACTAAACCACCAGTAAGACCCATTAACACGGCCATAATACCCATGACGACCATGAGCTCTATAAGTGAAAAACCACTGTGCTTGTTAAAACGGAACATCGTTTATCGATACCATACTCATTAACATAGTAATAACTATACCGCCAACAAAGCCTCCCATGAAGATTAGCATGATAGGCTCTAATAAAGTGGTAAACTTTTTAATCACACTTTCTAAATCATCTTTACTGCGGCTGGCTATTTCAGTAAATACCCGTGGTAGTCGCCCTGTTTCTTCCCCTACTTTAATTATTGATAAGAAAAAGTCTGGAAATATGCGGGTTTTAGCTAATACGTTACTTAGTTGCTTGCCCGATTTAAGTTGTTTAAGTGCTAATTTTGCATCACGCTTTAGCTCTGGATGCTTTAACGTGTCGGCGGTTAACGCAAGTGTTGTATCGAGTTGTAAGCCTGCCTCTAGCATCATAGCCATAGACTGCGAAAAACGAATTCGCTCAGCGGTTAAAATGATTTTTCCTACGCCAGGTAAATGCGACACTTTAATATAAAACCAATTTTTAACGGCTGGTTTTTTTAAGGCATACACTAAGCTGACAATACCTGTAAGCAGGCCACCAATTATAAGTAGTTGGTAATTAACAAAGAAATTACTTACATTGATGATCATTTGAGTATACCAAGGCGCCTGACTTAGGTCGGTAAAAATACCCGACATTTTTGGCACTATAAAAGTAAGTACAAAATATACAGCCATAATACAAACAAAAAATATTACGCTTGGGTAAGTAAGGGCGGTACTAATTTGTGTGCGTAAGTCTTTTTGAAACTTTAAATCACTCGACAAGCGATTAAGTACTTCAGGTAAGTTACCTGAGTTTTCACCTATTTTTAATAAACTTATATACAAGGGCCCAAACAACGCTTCATGCTCTGCAAAAGCTTCACTTAATGAGGCCCCTTTTTTTAGTGCTGCTGATATTTGGCTTAATAAACGGCTTAATGCTGGGTGAGCATTTGCTTGTTTTATAATATCAATACCACGGTCGACTCTGATGCCGCTTTCGAGCAATAACGCCAGCTCGCTGGTAAAAAACTCGAGTTGATCAAGATTAACTTTTTGACCAAACAAATCAGCCAAACTGTTTTGTTGAGCTATTGGCACAATTGAAAGGGCATTGAGCCCTTGCTCTAATAACTTTTGTTGTGCTTGTGCTTTATTTTGCGCAGTAATAGCGCCTTGATGGCGCGCCCCTTGAGCATCGATTGCTTTATACTCAAATTCCATTAGCCGGCTACTCTAAGTACTTCATCTATCGTTGTTACACCGGTTACAACTTTAAATAAACCATCTTGCATTAGGTTTCTGCGTTTTAAACTTTCGTTATGAGCTTGTGCTTTAGTAATAAACTGGTCGTTTTTGGGGGTTTGTTTAATTGTATCGTCACAACGCAAGTATTCATTTATTGCAATTCTCCCTTTAAAACCCGAGCCATTACATTTATCGCAACCCACTGCTTGCTGAATGTTAAGTTCTTTAATACCTGCATTAGTTGCGACTTGCTCTAAAGGGTACTGAGTTAATAACTCTTCTATGTTATTAGCCGGCTTTGAACAATGGTGGCATAAACGCCTTGCTAAACGTTGTGCAACTACTGAAACCAATGCCGCATTGAGTAAAAACTCTTCAACGCCTAAATCCAGTAACCGCGTATAAGCACTTGCAGCATCGTTAGTGTGCACGGTACTAAATACTAAATGCCCTGTAAGTGCTGACTGCAAAGCTATACGTGCTGTTTCGGCATCACGTATCTCACCCACCATTATTATATCCGGATCTTGACGTACAATTGAGCGCAGGCCTGCTGCAAAGTCAAAGCCTATGTCGGTGTTTACTTGTACTTGGTTTACACCTTCTAATTGATACTCTACTGGATCTTCTAGGGTAATTATTTTTACGTCAGGACGATTTAGCTCATTTAAAAATGTGTATAAGGTAGTCGTTTTACCTGACCCTGTTGGACCTGTTAATAAAATTACACCGGTGGTTTTAACTAAATCTTGCTGTATGAGCTCTTGAGTATCATCAGATAAGCCCAAAACTGACATGTCGTAGCGTATTGACTCTTTTAATAAGAAACGCAATACAATGCTTTCGCCATCATTTAACGGTAGGGCTGATACACGTATATCAAGCTCTTGGTTGGCAATTCGCATTTCTATTTTGCCATCTTGCGGACGGCGTTTTTCAGCAATATCCATTCCTGAAAGAATTTTTAATCGTGTTGTAATTGGCAACTGCATTTTTGGTGCAAGTTTTTCTACTTCGTGTAATACACCATCAATTCGATAACGTACTCTGAAGCGTCCTGCATGCGGCTCCAAGTGCATATCGGATGCACCGCGCGCTAATGCTTTGGTAATTAATGAGTTGAGTAAATTAACAGTAGGTGCTTCAGAAGCTAATTCTCGTAATCTGGCTTCTTCATCACCTGTTAGCTCGTCTTCATCAGCTTGATTTTCTGAATTGCTTTGTATTTCATAAAAAAAGCTTTGCAATTGTGCTTCTGTGGCAACGGAAATAGTTACATCAACATTTAGCTGTTGCACATATTGCGCTAACGCTAGCGAAAGTGGATCTTTACAGGCTAAATGCCAATTGCTTTCGGCAATTTCAACTAATAAACAATCAAGTGATTTTAAGCGCAGCATTACCTCAAGCGTTGCCTCTTCGGGCATGCTCCAATTAGGGAAGTTTTGCGGTTGAAATAAAGGATAATTGAGCAAATGACTATAAAGTGGTGCTAAATCATCCTCCGTTAAACAACCCATATTAACCAAAATTTGCTCTAGTCGACCGTCGTAACGACTTTGATATAGCTTAGCTTTATCAAGATCACCTTGAGTAATTTTAAATTCTGAAGTTAATAACTGCGCTAAATCGATCATTTATGAATTACATCCGCATTTTCGTCAGTACCACCTGGTTGACCATCTAAACCATAACTCATAATTGTATATAAATTGCCATTATCGCCAGGTGTTTTGTATATGTATGCCTTACCCCAAGGATCTAAAGGAATATCTTTAGGTAAATACGGGCCATCCCAACTTGGTGAGTCACTTTTTCTAAGGGCCTCTAATGTAGGTGGCACTGTTCCTGTATCTAAACGATAGGTATCAATTGCAGTTTCAAACATTTGCATTTGTGCGATGGCTGTTTTAATTTTAGAAGAGCTCACTTTAGAAAATAATTTAGGAGCAATTAATGAACCTAGTAAACCTAAAATAATAAGTACAATCATTAGCTCCATTAAGCTAAAGCCTTTATTCTTTTTCATTTCATACTCCAATAATTTATATCTTTGAATTGTATCAATTGAGGTTTTTAGTGTCGATAATGCGGTTTAAAGCCTTTTGATAACATCCTCAGGTAGCTTTTTTTCTGAATAAGCGATATGTCCCGAGTCGTCAGGGTAACCTACTGCTATGAACATGACTACGCGTTTATACTCGGGTAAACCTAAAAGTTTACTTACTCTTTTATCGAGAGTGTGAAGTTCAGGCCAATTTATAGGACAACTCGCTAAGTCTAAAGTTTCAAGCGCAAGCATAAATTGCATACTCGCTAATGAGCCATCAATATAGATGACATGCCTGTCCCTTGCTTCTGGGTAGTATGATAAATCACCAACCACAGCCATTAAACAAGGTATATTTTCTGCGAAACCAGCAGTACCACCAGGCAACTTAACTAGTTGAGATAACAGTGGCTGACTTTCTATTTTATAAAACTCATAGGGTTGCCTATTACATGCGCTAGGTGCTTGTAAAGCTGCAGCTACTGCTTGAGTGACTTTCTCATCTTCTATCGGTTTGTTTAAAAACCAGCGATTTGAGCGCCTTGCTAAACACAAATCCATCAGCTGATTGTAACTCACAGTGTGCTTGGCTTTGTTAGCCTGTAAGTATGGAATCTTCTCTTTGATAGGCTCATGGTTATTCGGCGTTATTTGTACATAGACTTTATATGCATAAGCAATATCGGGGTGACTGCGATTTACAACACTAAAATACTTCTCAAAAACAGATTCAGCCCATGCTAACTCACATTGGCTGAAACCTTTATTGCTAAAAACGTCTTTATAAACGAGTACTGTTTCTAGTAAATAATCTAAAGCGAAAACGTCTCTGCGCGGGCGCATTATTAAACCTTTTTCAAGGCGGTGTATGTTCCTTCGTAGTAATGCACTGCTATTTCCATGCACACCACGATTTTTTTTATAAGCACGCTGAGCCATTAAAATAGCTCTGTGCTCATAATAAAAGTCTCTTGAAAAAAAAGTAAAGTATAAGCTTGAGATAAAACCATTGCCAGAACATAAAGGAGACATTATGTTCTGGCAGGTTTTTATAAGCCGCTTTATTTTTTGTATTGAGTAATGTTTCATTATAATTTAGCTAATTAGCTCACTTTACAGTGAACTAACCGCGGCGAGAGCTACACCCATTTGGTAAAGAATTTGTGTTGCTGTGCTCCACAAGGTTAGGTTATCAACATGCTCTGTATCCAGTGGTACAACAACAGTATCACCCGGCTCTAACAACTCGGAGCGGTCAACACCAAACCAAGAATTATTGCTTGGTATTTTAACTAGGCCACTTGCTTTGATAATGTAAACACGATCTTCGTCTGCACGCTGCTTAAAGCCACCACTTCTACCGATGTAATCATCAACCGATAGACCAGAGTCAAATAAGTGTGAGCTTGAGAAGTTAACTTCACCAACAACATTTATACTATTTTGTTTACTAGGAATATAAAGTGTATCGCTATTTTCCAGAGGTATATCTAACTTACCATCTACAATTGCAGGTAAGTCTATTACTAAACGTCCTACCGCTTTCACTTTTGCCAAATCATTGATTAGGTTGTTCATATCCTCGTAAGTTAATGAGGAGTCAGTAATTGAACTATTAAAACTTTTAGATGTAATATCCCGACGTAAGTCATCAGAAAGCTTGTTAAGTTGCTGCTGTTGTTGGAATCGTAGGTTTTCACGTGTAAACACCGCGCCCTCAGGGTACGAAAATTCAGTAAAGCCACCGGCTCGATTAATAACATCTCGTAAACTTTCACCTTTACGAATATCATATTCACCAGGGAATTTCACTTCTCCGTATAAACTAACTTTTAAACCTTTTTGCCAGTTAGGTATTGGGTATATGTTAATGGAGTCTTTACTTAGAATAGTAAATTTATCATCAGTTGGATTCGCCGCGGATTTTTCAAGATTAACGTTAACATGCTGCAAAGTCGCTGAGCTTGTAGAAGAGAACCGTGTTATTTCGGCACTTTCAAGAAAAGCCGACTCTTTTAATCCACCTGCAGATGCAATCGCTTTTTGTAAGTTTGCATTGACTGGTTTAGGGTAAATACCTTCATGGTAAACTTCGCCTCTAATCGCATAAATTTGAAGCTTATTTTTATAACCAGATTGCTGATTCAACTTTGCTAGAATCGGCTTTAAAAGCCTTTCACGGCTGAAGTAGGCATATTCTTCTTCCTCGAGCTCTACCTTCTCATTTAATATTTCTGTTATTGCGGTTACTCTTTGCTCTTTTTCTGCTTCTAATTGCTTTTCGACCTGCTTCGCTAACTCTTTATCTAAAGAGTCCTCCAAATCTATAAACTCATAGAATTGCTTCTGTTCGTATTCACTCCATAAATTCATGCGCTCTCTGAGCTGAATTTGCTCTTTTGTAAGCGCAAGTGAATTGAGCGCTATTTCTTCATCTTCTTTTGATTGAAAACGACTAAATACGATAACTTTATCGCGTGCTTTTAGCTCAATATTTTCTTTAGGTTCATTAGAAATAGCTTTGATTGGTGAGAACTGATGAACTTCGATATCACCTTTTACGTTTATCTCTCTTATTAAAAGTGCATATTCATAATCAGCAATTGGTAATAAGTCACTTTTAATTGATGAAAATAATCGACTTACTTTATCACCAGGTTTCCAAGAGTAATTACCAGGGTATGTAACAGCACCCAGTAATGTTACTGCATCATTTAGCTCTTCACTTGATGAAGGCACTTTTATTTTATCACCATTTTTTGCAGTATAAGAAGTATCCTGATCTGTTAGATCTACTTGCAAAATAGTTTTAAAACTATTTCCTGTATATCGTTCGACAACCGTTTTTTGCGGATAAGCGGCACCATTAAAACCACCTGCCATGGTAATTAAATCTTGAATTGATTCATTCTTTTTTAATTCAAATATTGCAGGCCTTCTAACTTCGCCATCCACTGTTATTTGCTTGCCAACTGTAGGAATAAAAACAACGTCACCTGGTTTTAAGATCACATCATCTGAACTATCGCCTCGAATTAGTAAATCATATAGGTCAAGCGTTTGAATTGTTTTACCTGCTCGTTTTAACTGAATATTACGCAAAGAACCAATTTCAGAGATACCACCACTTACAAATAAAGCATGAGAAATAGATGAAAGCGCAGGCACAGTGTAAGCACCTGACTGATAAGCCTCACCTAAAACCATCACCCTAATACTTCGCGTCTCTCCCATAGAAATAAATGCTTGTGTGCCAATCATTTCTTTTTCTACTTTAGTTTTTATAAGCTTAACAACCTCATTATACTGCATCCCTGAAACAGCCACAGGCTGTAATTTATCAATTGTTAAGCGTCCTTCTCTGTCTACTTCAACCTCTTCACTAGATGACTCTTTGCCATACAAATTTATGGTGAATGTATCGCCAGGGCCCACAATATAGCTGTCAGGTACTAAAGCATTTTCAGAGGGAGTAAACGTAGTTGGTTCGCCAGAGAAAAGTTCATAACCAAATGGCTTAGGCTCGTCAGAAACGGGCTTAAACTTTTCTTCATCAGTTTGAAATTCCTCATCGTCGATTTTAGTTTTGCTATTTCGAGGAAGAACTGACGGCGTTATAAGTTTATTGTCGGTATTTGTATCTTTTGACTTTTCTAAAGCGCTTAAATCTATGCCATACTTTTTAGCAAGTGCTTGCTGTTGAGACTCTGGCAACTTTTTAAATTGCTCTAATTGTTGCTCTGTTGGTTGAGCACTTTCTTCAGCTTTTAACACTGATGTAGACGTTAAAACACCGAAAAGCAGTATCGCCGAAAAATATTTACTTAACTTCACAAAGTTTCCCTTCAGTAAAAAGATAAAAGTACAGATATTCGCGGAATACTACACCATTTTATAAATAAAAAAAATGGGTAAGCTCGCTTACCCATCTTATTGCCTGAAATAGCTTTTAAAAGCTGTAAACAAGTGTTAATGAAGTCTCAGTATCTGTTGCTTCTTTGTCATCAGCCACATCAGAGTTATTGGTTATATTGTAAGCCACTTTCATTTGTAGTGAGCCGTTAATTTTAGTCAGCAGTGCGGTTTCAGAGCGGGTTTTGGTATTAGTATCACCGTATTCTACCGATACTAACTGAGTAAAACGCGCGTTGTCTGAAATTTTCCAGCTAAAGTCTACTTTACCTAAGGCAATCACTTCGCCTTCGTATTCACCCGCTAATGAGTTGCCGTTTTCATCAACCTCTTCGCTAATATCTGGGTATTTAAAATACTTATAACCCGGACCAATTTCAGCGTTTAGTTTCATGTTTGACTCGTTTAATAAACGTAAACCATAACCCGCTGAAATAACTGATTCACTTCGGTATGCGCCAAAGTAATCAGATACGTGCGACCCATAAATAAATAAATGAGCATGCTTTTCGTTTAATTTGTAATTACCCTGCGCTGAAATAGAGTACTTTTCGTTAGTACGCTGTTTTTCTTTTGTACCGTCGTCGTTTTCTACTTCATCTTCTTTGTAGATGCCGTCTAACTTATACTCGTTATTCCAATTTTCTAAGTTATGTAAGACTTTAATACCGCCTTTTAAAGTGGTTGTTTCTGTATTACCACTGGTAATGATAGCACCTACTTCACTGGTTACTTCCCAGGTTTTTTGTTCTTCTTCTGATGCAAATGCACTGGTTGTAGCTGTGGCTGCTACTAAAATTGATAAAAGCTTAAGTTTCATTAAAAAATAACCCTGTAAAAATATTCATGCTCTTTAAAGCAGCGCTCACGTTAGCAAACCTAACGTGAGCATTACCTTAATAACTTTTTAAAATTAGTCTTGCTTGTGCAAATGCACATCCATTTGTGGAAATGGAATAGTAATATCAGCGTCGTCTAACGCTATTTTAATATTTTCCATTAACGACCAGTATGTTGGCCAGTAGTCTTCTGAGTTAACCCACGGGCGTACGATAAAGTTAACGCTTGAATCTGCAAGCTCAGAAACCGATACGTTGTATGCAGGATCTTTTAAAATGCGTGATTCGTTATCTAGTACTGATTTAAGTACTTCTTTTGCTTTTCGTAAATCGGCGTCGTAGCCAACACCAATCACAAGGTCAACGCGGCGTGTTGATTCGCGCGAGTAGTTAATGATCGCATCTGACATTATTTTTGAATTCGGCATTACAATAACTTTGTTGTCAGGAGTGCGCATTTCAGTAGAAAATATTTCAATTTTTTTAATCGTACCGGCTTTACCGCCAGCTTCAACGTAGTCACCAGATTTAAATGGGCGTAGTAAAATAATTAGCACACCAGATGCAAAGTTAGATAACGACCCTTGCAGTGCTAAGCCAACCGCTAAACCTGCGGCACCTAAAATAGCAATGAATGACGTGGTTTCGATACCAATTTGTGACAGCGCCATTAAAATAGTGGCTGCAAATACAATGGCATACACAATACTAGATACAAACGATGAAACCGCTACATCTACTTTCTTCTTGTCGAATGCTTTAGCGGTTAAATTTGCACAAAACTTGGCAATTCGGCCACCGAGTAAAAATATAACAAGCGCTATAACTGCTTGAATACCATAGTGTAAAATTAAGCCTGAATTTTCATTCAGCCAATTGAGTATTGAATCCATATTAACTCCTGATAGTGTTATTAAGCAGTTTAGCGGTATTGTTTGTAGTATTGTAAATCTTTAATAGGTGTTTGCAACAACGTTTTACTAAGGGGTTAGGGGGTTGAGCCGCGGTTGTGGAGGTTTTAGGTCCGTTGCCCGTTGCCCGTTGC
>NZ_PNDK01000025.1:0-108798 GCF_005887265.1 Pseudoalteromonas sp. S1608 | reverse complement strand
CCGTACAACTGACGTAACAGGTGACGTACAGTTACCAGAAGGCGTAGAAATGGTAATGCCTGGTGATAACGTTAAGATGACAGTAACGCTAATCGCGCCAATCGCGATGGACGAAGGTCTTCGTTTCGCTATCCGTGAAGGTGGCCGTACTGTTGGTGCTGGTGTTGTTGCAACTATCGTTGAGTAATCAACTGTTGTAATACATTAAGCATTAAAAAAACCCGAGCTTAGCCTCGGGTTTTTTAATGTCTGAAGTAAAATTTAAGTATTAATGTTATCGCTGTAACAGAGTAGGAGCATGAACTTAATCAGTTAGTAACCAGCATTCTTACGTAATTCATCAAGCATATCTTGGTTACCCATTATTTCGTCAAGCGTTGCCCTGACTGCATTGTCAGAGCTGTTGTTATAAACTGACAGTAGATGCTGCGCCATTTGCTTCGTATAACCATCTTGTTTATTTTGAGCTTGGTAGTATTGCGCCATCAGTCCTTGTGCAGCTAAGCGACGGATATAATCATTCGTGTCTTGCTCTAACAAGTTTGTAAATTGCTCTGCAAGGCGGTAATCAAGTACCGGTGTTTGAGTTGATAACTCAATAGCTTGAATTTTAAATTTTTCATCACTACTGTTGTTCGCTAAATTTAAAATGTTACCTACTACTTCATAGTCGTACTCAGGCATAGTAGATTTATTTAGAATATACATATTCATTTGCAGTTGGCTCAGTGCAGCTAACCTATTTAAATCAGAGATGCTTGGATCTAAAGTTTGCTCTCTTAATTGAGAGTTTATTTGTTTAGCATAATCAGGTTCTGATTTGATCCTTAAATCATAGTCTTCTGGTAAGTCTGCATAAAAGCTATAAAGAGGATTTTGCTTACGTCGTTTTTCATCTTCTTGCTGCTGTTTTTCCTCTAGTACGTCAAGAACAAGTTCCTTAAATTCGTCGGTATCTTGTTCTTGATAAGAGCCATTAGCGTGCAGTGTTAAGTTTGCTACTTTGCGTTGTAGCGAACTTACTTTCTTGCTTAGTTCGTCAATTAAGGCTTCATTTGATTGCTGATATTCTGCAGGAGTACTAATAGAAACTGTGGGGCTTAGCTGTTGCTGCTTGGGTTTATTAAGCGAACTGGGCTGATCTTTAAAAAATGTTCCGTAGCATGAAATTACCAAGGCAAGTGTTGCTATAGTAATCGCAAGAGTTCCTTTGTTTATAGTCATAAAATAATCTGCCTCTAAAATGGGTAATTTATCTGTTTTCGAAATATAAGTCTGTTAAAAAATGTGTTAAATGAGGATGAAATATACGGGTTAATTAAGAAGGGGGGGGCGTGAGTGGCGAAATACGGTGTTTAAATTGGCTATAAGCGCTAGACCTAAGCCTAGCGCGTAAAGCTTAATGCGATTTTGCGTATTGCTCAGCTTGCTTCCACACTCTTAGTGTATTGCCGCTTAAAATCTTTTTAATATCGGTATCACTGTAACCTCTGTCCATCAAACCTTGAACTAGGTTAGGGTAGCTAGATACATCCTTTAAGCCGATAGGCAGTGAGTCACCTACACCGTCATAATCAGAGCCAATACCAACATGTTCGATACCAATTAGCTTCACAACGTGATCAATATGATCAAGAACTTGCTCAAGGCTAGCAAATGGAAATGGATTTTTAGCGCGGTACATCGCATCAAAATCTTTAGCTACTTTTTTGCCTTCTTCAGTAATTGTTTGTTTTTTACTTTTGAATTGATCGTACCAACTTCCGGCTTTTGAAGTAACAAAACTTGAACCAAAGTTAATTTGAATCACACCACCGTTCTTTTTAAGGGCTAACAGCATGTCGTCATTCATATTACGCTCAAAACCCGGCGTGTATTTACGTAGTGAAGAGTGTGACGCAATAACGGGTGTGTTAGACAATTCCATTACTTGATAAAATGCATCGTCCGAAATATGCGATACATCAATCAGCATGCCGATGTTATTCATCTCTTTTACTAGCTCTTTACCGAATGGGCTTAAGCCTTTCCACTTGCGACGAATATCGTATGATGAGTCAGAAATATGATTGCTTTGCGAGTGAGCTAGGGTGATGTAACGCACGCCACGATCAAAAAAGTGTTGTAGGTTTTTCATTTCGCCCTCGATAGGCGATCCGTTTTCCATACCCATGGCAATCGACATTTTACCTTGCGCAAATTGTGCTTCTATATCGCTTGTTGAGCTGGCAATGGCAAACTTATCTGGAGCACGAAACGCAATCGCTTCCATACCATCAATCAATTGATTCGCTAATTGAAAGCTTTTTCCTTTGCCTTCAAACTCTAAATGAGCAGGAATATAAATCGACATAAATGGCGCGTTTAAACCGCCTTTTACTGCACGAGGGTAATCAAAATCGCCGCCCTCAGTGGCTTTAGTTACATCCGCCCATTTGTCATGAATACGGTAAGGTACATCGATGTGGGTGTCGATTAAAATGGTATCGTGAGCAAGCTTGATTGCTTTATCTGAAGGGGTTATTTCAGCGCTGACTGCGCCGGTTAATGCAATCGACATTGCAGCAACTAGTGAGCTTAGTTTTATCATTTATAATGGCTCTTTGAGTTAAAAAAACCATTGTCTATTTTTACGCCGTGTCTGACAAGTTTACTCGTCGAATTGCGCTTCACTTTGCATAGCTTTGAATTCGTTTTTCGAGATAATGGTGACCGACTCGTGCAGCTCAGAGAAAAAAACCATGGCTTCACCGCTTTTTAATTGCTGATTTACTTGCGCCACTTTACTTTCAATACTGAATTCTTGTTCGCCATAATCTGTGCCTTCACGCAGTACATAGCTTTCAATTAGGTTGTACAGTGTGTCTTTATCAAGTTGTTCAAAAGGAATAATCATAGTCACTCTTTATCGGTGTTATTAAATACACATTGCTTAAAATAGTCAGGCACTACTTGCTCTAACCAATACACGGGCTTAAGTGGATTGTTACCGCTAATAAAGCCAACGTGGCCGCCTTTTTCAGAGATACGCAGCGTAACATGCTCACTTACATCCTGACTACTTGGAACCGCTTTAATCGACAGCATAGGGTCGTCTTTGGCATGAATAATTAGTGTAGGTGTCGCAATATCTTTTAAATATGGCATCGCACTGGCTTTTTTGTAGTAATCGTGTGCATTCTCAAAGCCATGCAACGGTGCTGTAAGCTGGTTATCGAACTCTAATAAATCATCAATTTCCATTAATTGATCAGTGGTGATCGGTATCTGCTGTTTAATTTGCGGTAATTTACGTTGCATCGACTTTTTCATTCGATCGAGCAAATATTTTTGATAAATTTTACCTAAGCTTTTACGAATAACATCACTAGATGATGATAAATCATAGGGCGCAGATATCACGGCAGCTGCGTTAAGCGGGCAGTGAATGTTTTCTTCGCCTAAATACTTAGCCAGTACATTACCACCCAATGAAAAACCCACCGCTACAATAGGGCGATTTGGAAACTGTTGTTTTAAATGATTTATAAAAAAAGCTAAATCGGCGGTGTCGCCACTATGGTAGGCTCTTGGTAAGCGGTTTACTTCGGTTGAGCAGTTTCTAAAGTGCATCAATACGACAGCAAAGCCTTGCTTTTTTAATGCCTTCATCATGCCTTTGGCATAAAAACTGTTGATATTGCCTTCAAGTCCATGAAGTACCACTGCGAGTGGTGCTTTTTCGTTATGCGGGAGTGACCAAGCAAGCTCAATAAAGTCACCGTCGGGCGTATCAAGTTGCGCAAGTTCGTAGCGAGTATGATGAAAAGGGCGGAAAAAACGCGGTATTATGGTTTGAACGTGTCGGTTGGTCATCCACCATGCGGGTTTGAACTTAGAGATCATGTCTGTACTACGCACTTTGCAATTAACGAAGCGCTAGTGTAGCAAATTTTTTATATTTAAAAATAAAAAGCGCCTAATCAGTAAACTAATAAGGCGCTTTGTGCGTCGTGCTTAATGCTGTTCTTTAATATCTGCATCGTGTACTTTTTTCATGAAAAAATACACAAAGAAGAGGCATAAACTAATAACGACGCCTAAAAATCCAAATGATAAAAATAGTACTGGGTCGCTAAAAAAATCTCTAAAGAATACGTCCATAATTGCCTCCTGATGTCTATGGGGTAATCATAGGCTGGCTCAGTGGTACTTGATATGATCCAGATCAAGCTATTTTACAGATTATAAAATGGGCAATGCAGATGTTGATTTTGATCAATAAAGTTAAGTCGATTTTGCACTTTTTAGTAAATTATCTGCGATTTTTTAATCACTTTTATAATAAAGATGGTCAGCAAAGTTCAGCTTTGAATAACCGTTGCTTTGTTTTAGGTTAAATAAAATAAACCTGGTGTTAAATATATTTGACATGGCTAAAAAGTGAACTTATAGTTTAAAAGTCAAAAATATTTCACTTGGAGTTAGCTTTATATGACTCGTTCAGAGCACTTTAAAGAACTTTTACAAAGCATAAGTTTTAGAGAACTGACGCTGAGTATCGATTTACTAGTAAGCGTGTACATATCTTACTTTTATGTAAACAGCCTAATGAATGCGAGTACGCAGCAGCTTAGTTCTGTTTCTTGGTTATCTGGCTTATTGCTACAGGTGTTAATTTATTCTGTGATACTTATAGTATTGAGCTATTTATTACTTACATTTATCAGTGATAATGAATTAAATCAGCCACCTGATGTGAGAGAAAAGCAAATAAATTTAGTGGGTTATAAATACAAGGCCATAATCTTACAGGCGGGAATTTGTGTTGCTATTTTTCAATATCAAATTGAAGCTAATAACTGGGGCCCAGCTATCGAATATAATATTCCATATTTACCAATGCATATCATGGTAGGCGCTTTTTTGATTGCCGAAATAGTCAATTACATAGCGCAGCTTTATAAAGGCAGAACGGGTGATATCTATGAGTGAGTATGCAATAACTAACTCTATTCGAACATTACGCTTTTTACGCGATGAAATGACGCAAAAGCAGTTAGCAGATGCTATTGGCGTAACGCGGCAAACGGTAATGGCAATTGAGGCAAATAAATATTCACCCACTTTAGAGGTGGCTTTTAAAATTTCTTTAGTTTTTAACTTACCTTTAGAAGAGGTATTTCAATACAAAACTAAAGATATATAGCTTGGTGTATAAAAGTAAACCAAAGTAACCATGTATATAAGAGCTAATATTCATAATATAAATGGCTTTATGATCTGATGAAATTAATAGTGAAAAATTATGTCAAATATTTATCGCTGTTATTGGGCGTTGCACAAGGTGTTAAATTCATACTATTAACTTCATCAATCAATATTATCTGTTGCTGCTTTTCTAATTTTAGCTCGGCACCGAGAAGTGCTTTTCGAATTGCGGCGTAATCTGTAACCTCGGTTTTATTGGCTTTTAAATAGGCACGTGTGGCTCGTAGTGGCTTCAATGCCTGCTTATCAAACTCACTAATTGATTGTTCAAGCTTGCTTAGCTGTGTTTGGTTAATAGCTAGATTTAGAGAATCTAAGTAATACAGCAACAAGCATAGGTTGACGTTTTTACCTAGCTGGTTTTGATAATCCAACAGGCGCGTTTGCATGTCACCTTTGCTATAAAGGTTACATGCAAACTGCCAAAAATCGTTGCTTTTAAGCAAGTTCATCGGCGAATGCCTGCTCTTTTTGTTCCATTTCTTCAAGGGCCATAAGTAGCTCTTCTTCAACATCGTTAAGTTTAGGCGTGAGTGTGGCTTGTTTAGTAATTAACTCTTTAAGCTTGCCTTTATTTTCGTCGTTATAGAGAGTGTTATCGCCTAGCGCCTCTTCAACGTCAGCTAGTTCTGCAGCAAACTTATCTAATTGCTTTTCAAGTTTTTCAATTTGCTTTTTCAGCGGCTGAATCGCTTTTCTAAACTCTGCCTCTAAGCGCTTTTGCTCTTTACGGTTAACTTGTGAATGGGCTTTTGGCTCTTCGTCGGTGTCGTTTTTAGCGGCTTCTTTATTAGCATTAAGCAGCCACTGATAATATGCATCTAGGTCGTAGCCAAATTGGGTGACCTCGCCATTATCAACTAAATAAAATTCATCGGCGGTATTTTTAAGCATATGACGGTCATGCGATACCGTGACCATAGCGCCTTCAAAGCCTTGTAATGCCATAACTAAAGCGTGGCGCATTTCTAAATCAAGGTGGTTGGTTGGCTCATCGAGTAGTAGTAAATTTGGTTTTTGATAAACCAACATAGCCAGTACTAAACGGGCTTTTTCACCGCCAGAAAAGGGAGCCACAGGGTCGAGTGCTTTATCGCCTACAAAGGCAAAACCGCCTAAAAAGTCACGCAATGATTGTTCGCTGGCTTTAGGGTTTAAGCGTTGCAGGTGAGTGACGGCACTGGCTTTTAAATCTAGAGACTCCAGTTGATGCTGCGCAAAGTAGCCAATGTTTAAACCTTGATGCTGAAACACTTCACCTGCTTGAGGTTGTAAGTCACCTGATAGTAATTTAATCAGTGTTGATTTACCTGCGCCATTTCTACCCAGTAGTGCAATACGGCTGCCTGGTACTAAGTTCAGCTTAATACTGTTTAAAATGGTGACATCGCCATAACCGGCTTTGGCTTTGTCGAGTGTCATTAGCGGATTGGGCAGGGCGGTTGGCTCAGCAAATTCAAAATCAAATGGCGAGTCAGCATGTGCTGGGGCAAGTTTTTCCATGCGCTCTAGCGCTTTAACACGGCTTTGTGCCTGTTTGGCTTTACTGGCTTTAGCTTTAAAGCGGGTAATGAACTGCTCAAGATGCGCTATTTGTTCTTGTTGTTTTTCAAACATGGCTTGCTGCTGCAATAGGCGCTCAGCTTTTTGGCGTTCAAACTGCGAGTAGTTACCTTTGTACACATTAATAAGTTGTTTATCTATATGCCAAATTTGATCGACCACAGCGTCTAAAAACTCACGGTCATGAGAAATAAGTACTAGCGTGCCGGTGTAGGCACGTAAAAAACGCTCGAGCCAATACACGGCATCTAAATCAAGGTGGTTTGTTGGCTCATCCAGTAACAGTAAGTCGGCATCGCGAATAAGCGCTTGGGCTAAGTTTAAGCGCATGCGCCAACCACCCGAAAATGCACTTACCGGGTTTTCTATTTGATTATTAGCAAAGCCTAAACCATGTAACAGCTCACCTGCTTTGGCTTCAATGCTATAGCCTTTAATATTTTCAAGCTGAATATGCACTTTAGCTTGAGTGTCGCCATCGTTATTTTGCTCGGCTTCACGCAACGCAATTCTTAGTGCGTAGTATTCAGGGTGGCCTTGCAGTACGTAATCTATGGCGCTTATTTCAAGGGCGGGGGTTTCTTGCTTTACTGAGGCCAGTGACCAATCCTTAGGAATACTGCAATTACCGCCATCTAACGAAAGCTCAGACTTTAATAAACTAAATAGCGTTGACTTACCACAGCCATTGGCACCAACAAGGCCTACTTTGTGCTCTGGAAATAATGTAGCCGATGCATTTTTTAATAAAGCTTTGCCACCGCGAAGCAGTTCTATTTCTGAGATTTGGATCATAAATACGTTACTTTACTGTGCCTTGATTGAATTGCCGCCATTATAACACGGATCTTATTAGCCATATCAATCGTATCAAGTAGGCAAATATTGCGATAAAATAACGTCAGTCAAAATGGTAGGAAAAGCGAAGTGAAACATAAAAAACGATTTATTGCTGGAGCAACGTGTCCTGAGTGTAAAACTATGGATATGTTAATGCTTTACAAAGAGCACGACGTAGAAAAAGTTGAATGTATGCAGTGTGGCCATAAAATGGCTCAACCAGAGCAGGCTGTGCAGGCATCAACACGCCAATTTGAACAAATCATTGGCGTGTTTAACCCAGGCGACTAGTGCCTTGTTAGTGCTGCTTAATAATGCGGCGGCGGTGGCTCTGGCATATTCGACATCATAGGCTGTGATGACTGCGACTCTTTAAGTTTTTCAGCCAGCAACTCGGTTTGGCGCTTTATTTTTGCCATCTGTTGCTGGTGAACTTTTATTTCATCATTTAAAATTTCAATCGTTTCGTCTTGAAAAGCCACTTTAGCCTCAAGCTCCATTAACCGATGTTCAATTGTGTTCATTTGGTTCTCGTATAATAAAGCGCTCAGCGATTCCGCTTGAGCTTTCAGTTAACAATGATTTACCGTTATCTGTAAATGTCACATCAAGTACCACTGCCGATTTTGGCTTACTGCCTTCTCTTGGGGTCACTTGCCATGTTTGAATTTTTTCACCACTGTTTAGCTGCCATAAATCCACTCGTTTGTTGGGTGAACCGGTTGCTAATAAAGTGCCTTGGTTGTTAAAGCGCACCGCAGTAAAAATTTTCTGACGCGCAATATACTTTAGTTTACTAACAAGGTCACCTGTAGTCAGCTTCCATACATTTGCTTGTGCCATACTGTCGGCGGTAAAAGCATAACGTCCTTGAGGATCTAAAGCGACTTGGGTTACTCGGGTTGGGTGATTAAAGCGATGGATAACTTGTCCACTTTGGGTATCCCATAAGTAGGCCACATAATCGTTTGAGCCGCTCAATGCATAGCGCCCATTAGGTGATAGGTCTACGGTGTTTACTTTATCTTGGTGGCCTAAAAATTCAATGCGTCTGCCAGTGTTAAGGTTTATAAATACCACAACGCCATCGCTGCGTCCGTAAATAACACTGTTGCCTTGGTTACTAATGGCAATATCGCGGATGCTGGCTTTTTGTATTTTGTAAAAGCCTTTATTTTTGCCTGAGGCTATATCCCAAACGGCAAAGGTGGTTTTTTCGGCGGTAACAGCCACGCTATTATCAAAAGCAATGGCTACGGCATAAACTAAGCTATCTTCAGCCTGTTGTTGAAACCATTGGTATTTAAGCGCTTGCTGTTGATTATCCCAAAGGGCGACCCCATGATTGATAGAAGACACTAAGCTGTATTGACCATCATGCGATAGTGCGGATGAGAAAGCACCTTGTGCTGTGTGCTCAAAACTAGCCACTGCTTGTTGTTTTTCATCACTACATGCAATTGTTAATAAACAGCAGGTAGCAACTAAAAAAGTACGAAATAACGACATATTACAGGTATTTCCTCTTAACTCTTCGTGACTGAGAGGTTAGACTAGGTTGCGAAAAACGCCTAGGTTGTTTGTCTAATCACTGGATATGTTTTTAGTTTAGCTATTAAACAAGCAGCCTACCATGTAGGCCGTTAATCTTTAACTAGTAATATTACAATAAATGACAACTGCAAAGTGTGTCGGAGATTTAAAATGAGAAAGACGATTAAATTGTCATTGATTGCAGCGTCAGTTTTAGCGCTTACAGCTTGTAATCAAGAAGCAAAAAAAGAGCAAGCAGACGTTAAGCTAGATACTGTAGCGCAACAACAAGCATACGGTATTGGTGCATCTGTAGGTAACTTTTTAAATAAAGACCTAGCAGATAAAAAAGAGATTGGTATCGAATTAGATCAAGCATTATTAATGCGTGGCTTTGAAGATGCACTTGCTGGTAATGCTAAAATTGACGAAGAGAAAATTCGTGAAGTATTAACAGCATTAGATGAGTCAGTGCGTACTAAACAAGAAGAAAAAGCAAAAGTAGAGTCTGAAAAAAGCAAAGTTGAGGGTGAAAAATACCTAACTGAGAATGCTAAAAAAGAAGGCGTAATGGTTACTGAGTCTGGTTTACAGTACGAAGTAATGAGCGAAGGCGAAGGCGCTAAGCCAGTAGCGACTGACGTAGTTAAAGTGCATTATAAAGGTACTCTTTTAGACGGTACTGAATTTGATAGCTCTTACTCACGCAACGAGCCAACAACTTTCCCACTAAACCGTGTTATTCCTGGTTGGACTGAAGGTTTACAACTTATGACTGTTGGTTCTAAGTACAAATTTACCATTCCTTCAGATCTTGCTTACGGTGATCGTGATTTAGGTAAAATTCCTGCTAATTCAACACTTATTTTTGAAGTTGAATTATTAGAAATTCAAAATGATGCAGAAGCTGCCGCTGCAGAATAAGTATTTATATAAAACAAAAAAGGGACCTTAGGTCCCTTTTTTATTGCACTGAATAATTAATTAGTCAGTGTGGTTAGAATATAAGTTATCAATTAACTCATCTTCAAGTGCAAAGCGCGCTTCCAGTGCTTCACCAATAACCGATAGGTCATTATCAAATCCTACTAACAAATCTTCTGCGTCTACTTCAGCGTATTTGTCATTGAAATCTAGAGCAATGTCAGTGGTATCTGAAATACGTGGGTATATAGTATTTGCCAGTTGTTGGCTTTCTAGGCCTTTCTTTTCGCAAGCTTTAGCAATATCGTCGTACACTTCAAAGTGGCCGGCCGATAGGTAATCCATTAAGATTTGGCAAAATGCTTGAATTTGTGATGGTTCAGGCAAAGATTGATCTTTTTTCTCGTAAGGTGAAAAGCCTGCAATTTTACAATAAAGTACAATCAGCTCTTGGCGTTCGTTTAACCAATTGTCGATGACCGTATGGCTACCCCCCCACTTTTGTTGAGCTTTTTCTACACGCTTCAGCATAATTCTTCTCCTAAGCTGGGTTGGATTTTTAATTGGTAATAAAGTTTCTATCATCCAAGATATATTTAATTGGCGTGTATATCAACAAGTAAAATAGATGTAGTACCACAGAGGGTTTTGTTTAAGGTATAAGTTGTAAGTAATTTATTTCAGGCAAGAAAAAACCACCTGTTACGGTGGTTTAATTTCTTTATTAGACTTGTTTAAACAAGCATTCTTATTTTTATTAGAGATTTTTATTATTTTTGTATTAACAATTTTTGTTATTGTTTTGTTAACACGGGAGTAACAATACCAAGCTTTTTTAAATGTTGCAAATAGTTTAATGAAAAGTTTTTATTATTAACGTTTGCTTGGTTGTTTTATATACAAAATAAAATGAAAACTAAAAATTACTTGATCTAGCGCTACTCTAAGGCGATTTAATCGCTTAGCGATAGAGGGGGCGCAAATATGGTGGTACAATCTTGCACAATTTCTAAAAGCCCTAGGACTCTATACGCTATGAGCGAATTAAAAAACGACCGTTATTTACGTGCCCTTGCCAAGCAACCTGTTGATGTCACGCCAGTATGGATGATGCGTCAAGCTGGACGTTATTTACCTGAATACCGTGCTACACGTGCACAAGCGGGCGATTTTATGAGCCTGTGTAGAAATGCTGAGTTAGCCTGTGAAGTAACTTTACAGCCTCTGCGCCGTTACCCGTTAGATGCCGCTATTTTATTTAGTGATATTTTAACTATTCCCGATGCAATGGGATTAGGTTTGTACTTTGAAACAGGTGAAGGCCCTAAGTTTGAACGCCCAATCTCATCATTAGCCGATGTTAAAAAAATTCCAAAACTTGATCCTACCGATGAGCTTGGCTACGTAATGAATGCTGTAAGCACTATTCGTCGTGAGCTTAAAGGTGAAGTGCCATTAATTGGTTTCTCGGGTTCACCTTGGACACTTGCAACTTATATGGTCGAAGGCGGAAGCAGTAAGGTTTTTGGTAAAATCAAAAAAATGGCGTTTGCTGAGCCACAAACACTGCATTTATTGCTTGATAAGCTAGCTGATTCAGTGATTGATTACTTAAACGCGCAAGTTAAAGCGGGTGCACAATCGCTGATGATATTTGATTCGTGGGGCGGTGTATTGAGCCCGCGTGACTACAATGAGTTTTCACTGCAGTATATGCATAAAATCGTTGATGGTTTAATTCGCGAAAATGATGGCCGTAAAGTACCGGTTACTTTATTCACTAAAAATGGTGGCCAATGGATTGAGGCAATTGCAGCAACAGGTTGTGATGCAGTAGGCCTAGATTGGACTATTAATATTGGTGATGCCAAACGTCGTGTTGGCGATAAAGTGGCACTACAAGGCAATATGGATCCTTCAATGCTACACGGCACGCCAGATCGTATTCGCCAAGAAGTCGGCACTATTTTAGAAGACTTTGGCACTGGCAATGGTCATGTATTTAACTTAGGTCATGGTATTACACCTGATGTTGATCCAGAAAATGCGGGTGTATTTATTAACGCTGTGCATGAGCTAAGTGCACAATATCATAAGTAAGTTGTGAACTAGCAATAAAAAGCCCGCTAATTAGCGGGCTTTTTTGTGCAAACTATTTTACTTAAGTTTTTACTTAAACAAGCGGTTTAAACCATTTAATGCCGCAACTCGATAAGCTTCTGCCATTGTTGGGTAGTTAAACGTAGTATTTACAAAGTAGTCGATGGTATTGCCACCATTTTTTTGTTCCATTATAGCTTGGCCAATGTGAACAATCTCAGAAGCACGCTCACCAAAGCAATGCACGCCAAGTACTTCTTTGGTTTCTGTATGGAACAATATTTTTAAACTACCCACATCGGTACCTGCAATTTGCGCACGGGCTAAGTGTTTAAATTGCGCACGCCCCACTTCATACGGTACCTTTGCGGCAGTTAATTGCTGCTCTGTTTTACCAACAGAACTCATTTCAGGAATAGTATAAATACCGGCTGGAATATCAATAATCAGCTTTTCATCGCAGTTACCACAAGCGATGGCATCTGCGGCAATCCGGCCTTGGTCAAATGCCGCACTAGCAAGGCTTGGGTAGCCAATAACATCGCCTACTGCGTATACATTGTCTATTTCTGTTTGGTAGGTTTCGTTTACTTTTACTTGTCCGCGGCTATCTGCTTTTAAGCCAATCGCTTCTAAATTCAGTGTATCGGTATTACCAGTACGGCCATTGGCAAATAAAATGCAGTCAGCCTTTACACGTTTACCTGATTTTAAATGCATAACAACACAGTCATCGCGGGTTTCAATGCGATCAAATTCTTCGTTATGACGAATAACAATGCCACTATTCCAAAAGTGATAGCTAAGCGCATCAGATATTTCAGCATCCATAAACGCAAGTAGGCGATCGCGAGTATTTACTAAATCAACCTTTGCACCTAGCCCTTTAAAGATAGATGCGTATTCACAGCCAATTACACCCGCGCCGTATATAAGTACGCGATGAGGATCGTGTTCAAGGCCTAAAATTGTGTCACTTTCATAAATACGCGAATGGGTGAAATCAACACCTGGTGGGCGATAAGGGCGTGAGCCGGTAGCAATAACAATAGTTTGTGCAGTTAGGCGTTCAGTTGAACCGTCATTACGTCTAATTTCAATAGTGTGCTTATCAACAAAGCTAGCATCGCCTTGAAACATATGAATGCGGTTACGATCGTAAAAGCTGCTGCGTAAGTTTGATTGCTTTGAAATTACCGAGCTGGCATGGCGTAAAATATCTGGAAAAGTAAGTCTTACTGGGCGCTCACCTACGTTAAACAAAGGGTTTGCTTTGTATTCGATATAGCGACTAACCGAATGGCGAAGTGCCTTTGAAGGAATGGTTCCCCAGTGAACACAACCACCACCAACAGCAGTTTGGCGTTCAATAACCGCTACTTTTTTGTTACTTTTAGAGAGGTTCATAGCGGTCCCTTCACCGCCAGGACCCGTGCCAATAATGATTGCATCATATTGGTAGCTCACGGGTACTTTTTTCTTTTCTGGTTGTTTGGCCACAGCCACTCCTATTTTAACTAAAAGAGGCTTTTAATAACCTCGCATTAAGTGCTAGCCATGCCTGTTTTTGTGTTTCCCAGGCGGCTTCAAGCTCGTGATATTGTGCCATTAATGCCGACTTTTCACACTGCTTTGCCATATTATTTTTTTTAGCTTCCAACACTTGTTTTTGTAATGAGCAATAATTTTGCAGCTTTTTAAGCAACAAATCGTACTCTTGTTGTAATAATGTAAGCTTATCTTGCGCTAAAGGCAATTTTGCAAGGCGACCTTGTGTTTTGCTCATTAAGGTTTCTGCTTTAGCTTTTTCAATGCGCTCAACCGGTGTACGCTTTAATTTACTCGCTAAACCAATGGCAGCGAGTGAGCGGATCATCCATTTTGTTGGGTCGTAATGAAACCATTTAATGCCATTGCGGTAATCGCTGGCAAAAATATGATGGAAGTTATGATAACCCTCACCGTAGGTAAATAGTGCTAAAAAGCCATTGTCTCTCGCGGTATTTTTTTCAGTGTAAGGACGTGAACCCCAAATGTGTGCTACTGAGTTAATAAAAAAGGTAAAGTGCTGACTCAGCACTAAACGCAATAAGCCAGCTAACAGTAACATGCCCCATACATCACCAAGCATTAAGCCGAGTACTAGCGGTAAACCAACATTCATGGCAATTACCAATTTTAAGTAATGCTTGTGCTGCCACATAACAATTTTATTTCGCTGTAAATCACGACAGTTGCTGTAATCATCGTAGCTGTCGCCTTGGTAGTCGCGAAGCATCCAGCCAATGTGACTGTACCAAAAGCCATTAGTGGCGGCATAAGGGTCTTTAACTGGGTCATCAACTTGACCATGGTGAATTCGATGATCGCTACTCCAATGCAGCGCACTGTTTTGTAGCGCAAAGGCACCACCAAGGGCAAAAATAAATTCAACCACAGGGTGAGCGTTGTAAGTTTTGTGCGCCCATAAACGATGGTAGCCCGCGGTGATCGATAATCCCGCAAAAAACATGCAAGCTACAAAAGCAACCCACTGCGTGCCTGTAAAGCCATAGTTAAACCCATACCAAGGTACAAGTGTAATAGCAGCCAAAAACGTCAGGCTAAAGAAAAGGACGTTGGTCCATATAATCGGTGGTTTTTTCATGTTTCTCATTTCTCAGCGTACAACTGTACGCTAAAATAATATTTCAATCTGCTGCCGTCAAGTATTAGACTGTACTATTAGCTATTTTTTTAATTAAAAATTTATTACAAATTCACTCAGGGAGCTGTTGATGTCGGGTGTTAGAGCACAACAGAAACAAAAAACACGACAAGCATTAATTGAAGCTGCATTTAATCAACTTAGTGCTGATCATAGCTTTTCTAATTTAAGCTTGCGTGAAGTAGCACGCGAAGCTGGTATTGCGCCTACCTCTTTTTATCGTCACTTTAAAGATATGAACGAGTTGGGCTTAACCATGGTTGATGAAGCGGGTTTAACCCTGCGCCAGCTGATGCGCCAAGCACGCAGACGAATAGCCAGTGGTGGCAGTGTAATCAACACCTCTGTGGTTACTTTTATGGAGTTTATTGATAACTCAAGCAATCAGTTTAGACTTTTGTTGCGTGAACGCTCAGGTACCTCAAAAGCATTTAGAGCAGCAGTGGCACGTGAAGTAAAACACTTTATTTTAGAACTCGCACATTATTTAGAAAGTGAAACCCCCTGCGATGCTATTCATGCGTATATTCAGGCAGAAGCCATGGTTACTTTGGTATTTAATGCAGGCGCTGAAGCGCTCGATATTGAAGGTCAGCAACGCGATGAACTGATTGAGCGAGTTATATGGCAGTTACGTTATATTACGCGCGGCGCGTCAAATTACGTACGTGCTGAAAATAAAGAATAAATATTAAAAAAGTTAAAATAAGCGCTGTATTTTACAGCGCTTATTAATTTAAACCTGCCCTAGGTTTAAGTTGGATATTTTATTCTTCTATCCAATTTTGTTTGAATTTTAAATCCCCAGAAAGTCACCTTTAATTATTTGTTTGGTATTTTTATGCTTGCGCCAACTGCGTTGCAATGATAAAAATAAGCCTCATTGGACACACACACAAGAAAACAGATGCAAACTATTCGCTTAATTACACTAAACCTAAACCTCTTACTGCTGTGGCAAGTGAGCGGGGATTAGTGTGTTTGCATTGAGTTAAACATTAAAAACCCCGCAACCGCGGGGTTTTTTTTATCTCGCTGCAGGGATAAATCGAAATTTGGGTAATACAGGAATTGAGGGGCAGTTATGCAACAGCAAGATAAAGTATGGATTTTTGATACCACCTTACGTGATGGTGAGCAGGCACTAAAAGCAAGCCTAACAGAAGACGATAAAGTTCAACTGGCGCATACCATTAGCCGCTTAAATGTGGATGTAATGGAAGTGGGGTTTCCGGTGTCGAGCCCAGCTGACTTTCGCTCAGTGCAACGTATTGCCACCGAGGTTAAAGGCCCTATTATTTGTGGCTTAGCTCGCTCGGTTGCCAAAGATATCGAGGCCTGTGGCGAAGCGTTACGTGCTGCACAGCAAAGTCGTATTCATACTTTTATTGCTACCAGCCCGCTTCATCTTGAACACAAGTTGCGTATGAGCCTTGATGATGCCACTGCAATGGCTGTTAAATCTATTAAATTAGCGCGTAACTATACCGATGATGTAGAGTTTTCGTGTGAAGATGCTGGGCGTACACCGCACTGGGATTTATGCAAAATTGTTGAGCAAGCAATTAACGCCGGTGCATCAACCATTAATTTGCCTGACACTGTCGGGTTTGTAACCCCAGATGAATACGCAGCAATGATCCGTCATTTAATGAATAACGTGCCAAATATAGATAAAGCGCGTTTAAGTGTGCATTGCCACAACGATTTAGGTTTAGCCGTTGCCAACTCCGTGGCCGCAGTGCAAGCCGGTGCACGCCAAATTGAATGCACCATTAATGGTATAGGTGAGCGTGCGGGGAACTGTTCACTTGAAGAAGTGGCAATGATCATGAAAATGCGTAAAGACCACTTAAACGTATATACCGACATAAAAAGCGAAGAAATTTATCGCGCCTCTCGTCAAGTGGCCAAAATTTGTAATATGCCGGTACAGCCAAATAAAGCGATTGTTGGCGAAAATGCCTTTGCTCACAGCTCAGGTATTCATCAAGACGGTGTATTAAAAGCGCAAAACACGTATGAAATTATGTCACCAGAAAGTGTTGGTGTACCAAGTAATCAATTAAATATGACCTCACGCTCAGGCCGTCATGTTATAGAGCACCGCTTAGAAGAATTAGGCTATCAAAAATCAGATTACGACATGGATAGCTTATACCAAAGTTTCGTTGCGCTGGCTGATCAAAAAGGCACAGTATACGACTACGACCTAGAGGCCATGATTTACTTTAATCAAATTAACGACAAAGACGAAAAGTACCAGTTAGAGTTTGTTAACTCTGCGTCTAATTCACAATCGGTGGCCAGCTCAACCATAGGCTTGCTGATTGATGGCGAAGCAAAACAAGAAGCCGCAACAGGTAATGGTCCAGTTGAAGCTTCGTTTGCTGCTATTGAGCGCTTAACAGGTATGAGTGTTGAAATGATTGAATACAATTTAGAGGCCACCGGCCAAGGCGCCAGCTCATTGGGGCAAGTGAATATTATTGCTAAATATGATGGTCGCCCCTATCACGGTGCTGGTATTGCGGCCGATGTGGTCGAAGCCTCAGTACGGGCTATGGTTCGGGTTTATAACTTAATTTATCGAGCACAAAAAGTGTCTGATTTAAAACAACAAAGGAAAGCAGGATGAGTAAAACACATTACAGCGTTGCCGTATTAGCAGGCGACGGTATTGGCCCAGAAGTTATGGCAGCTGCAGAGCAAGTACTTGACGCAGTCAGTGATAAATTTGGTTTTACTCTGAACCGTGAGCACCACGCGATTGGCGGCGCAGCCATTGATGAATTTGGCAAAGCACTTCCTGATACCACTTTAAAAGCCTGTGAAAACGCCGATGCTATTTTATTTGGCTCCGTGGGTGGCCCTAAGTGGGAGCATTTACCACCGAATGATCAACCAGAGCGCGCGTCATTGTTACCACTACGAAAGCACTTTGGTTTGTTTTGTAACTTACGTCCTGCTCAATTGTTACCCGCATTAAGCGCTGCATCGCCGCTACGTGCTGATATCAGCGAAAAAGGCTTTGATATTTTGTGTGTGCGTGAGCTAACCGGCGGTATTTATTTTGGTGAAAAAGGTCGCAGTGGCGAAGGTGCTGAAGAAGCGGCATTTGACACCCAAACATACTCGCGTAAAGAAATTGAGCGTATTGCACGTTTTGCTTTTGAGGCCGCTAAATTGCGCAGCAATCATGTAACCTCGGTTGATAAAGCCAATGTTTTAGCATCAAGTGTACTTTGGCGTGAAGTAGTCACTGAAGTGAGTAAAGAGTTTCCTGAGGTGAGCTTAGATTATATTTATGTAGATAATGCAGCGATGCAGCTAGTTAAACAGCCTAGCCAGTTTGATGTATTACTGTGCGATAACTTATTTGGCGACATTTTATCGGACGAATGCGCGATGATCACCGGCTCAATGGGGCTATTACCTTCGGCTAGCTTAAATCAATCAGGCTTTGGCTTGTATGAACCCGCGGGTGGCTCAGCGCCCGATATCGCCGGAAAAGGGGTCGCTAACCCTATTGCACAAATTTTAAGTGCCGCATTAATGTTACGTTATTCATTAGGACAAGATGAAGCGGCTCGCACCATTGAAAAAGCAGTTGCAGAAGCGGTTGAAGCGGGTGTAGGGACGCCTGATATTTATCCGCAGGGCGGCTATACCACCACCGATGTTGCAGCGGCTATCGTTTCACGCATTTAATTATTAAAGCCACAGCACCGTTAGGCTGTGGCTCAATCAGATCAGGGAGTTAGCAAGTGGCTCAAACTTTATACAATAAAATTTGGCAAGCACACGCGGTTGCCAGCATCAACGAGCAAACCGATTTACTTTATATTGACCGTCATTTAGTACACGAAGTGACGTCGCCACAAGCATTTGCAGGTTTACGTGAAAAAAATCGTAAAGTGCGCTGTCCAGAAAAAACTATTGCCACCATGGATCATAATGTTTCAACTAAAAGCCGTTCATTAGATGCAGCCAGCGAAGTCTCTAAAAATCAACTAATGGCACTGGATGCAAACTGTAAAGAATTTGGTATTTTGCTGTACGACCTAAATTCAGTAAATCAAGGTATAGTACATGTGATTGGCCCAGAGCAAGGGATCACTTTGCCAGGCACCACCATAGTATGCGGCGATAGTCATACCTCAACCCACGGCGCGTTTGGAGCGCTTGCCCATGGTATTGGAACCTCAGAAGTTGAGCACGTATTAGCTACGCAAACGCTACAGCAAAAAAAGGCTAAGTCGTTAAAAATTCAAATTAACGGTGTGTTACGCCCAACAGTAACTGCTAAAGATTTAATTATGGCGGTTATAGGTAAACTAGGCACTGCTGGTGGTACGGGTTATGTGGCTGAATTTTGTGGCGAAGGCATAGAGGCGCTTTCGATGGAAGCGCGCATGACGTTGTGTAACATGAGTATTGAAATGGGTGCCAAGGCCGGTTTAATTGCCCCAGATAAAATCACTTACGAGTACTTAAAAGGGCGCCCATTTGCACCAAAAGGCGCTGATTTTGACGCCGCTGTTGCCTACTGGGAAACCTTAAAAACTGATGATGGCGCAACCTTTGACTTAGAGGTAGAGCTAGATGCTGCTAATATTCAACCACAAATCACCTGGGGGACTAACCCAGAGCAAGTGATTGGCGTTGACGAATGTATTCCAGATCCAGACAAAGAAACTGATTTAATTAAAGCTGATGCCATTCGTAGTGCACTTAAATACATGGGTTTAAAAGCGGGCGATAAGTTATCAACTGCCAAAGTAGATACAGTATTTATTGGCTCATGTACCAACAGCCGCATTGAAGATTTACGCGCCGCTGCAAAAATTGTTGAAGGCAAACAAGTGGTTGCTGGCGTTGAGGCATTAATTGTTCCGGGATCAGGTTTGGTTAAACAGCAAGCAGAAGATGAAGGCCTTGCCGACATATTTAAAGCTGCAGGGTTTGAATGGCGTGAGCCGGGTTGTTCTATGTGTTTAGCAATGAATGACGACCGTTTAGGCGCAGGTAAACGCTGTGCATCTACATCTAACCGTAATTTTGAAGGACGCCAAGGGCGAGGCGGGCGTACACACTTAGTGAGCCCAGCAATGGCGGCAGCGGCAGCAATACATGGCCACTTTGTTGATATTAGAGGAGAAGCCTAATGAGCATTTATTTTAGTGGCTTAATGGCCCCACTTGATAAAAACAATGTCGATACCGACCAAATTATTCCAAAGCAGTTTTTAACTTCAACCAGCCGTGATGGTTTTGATGCTGCGCTATTTTACGATTGGCGTTATTTAGATAATGGCGAGGCAAACCCTGATTTTATTTTGAACCGTCTTTGCTATCAAGGCGCGCAAATACTATTAACCCGCGATAATTTTGGTTGTGGTTCATCACGTGAGCACGCACCATGGGCGCTTAAACAATATGGTTTTGAAGTGATTTTGGCTGAAAGCTTTGCTGATATTTTCTTTAATAACTGTGGTAATAACCAAATGCTTGCTATTGCATTGCCAGCGCAAATATTAGAAGACTTATTTGTGTTAAGTGAGCAGCATGACGATATTCACATTGATGTGGATTTAGAAAACCAGCAATTGCGCAGCAATAAATTTGCGCCAATCAGCTTTGATATTCGCAAAGACGTGAAAGAGCGTTTATTAAGTGGCTTAGACTTTATCGGTGTAACCGAGACCCTGAATCCGCAAATAGATGCGTTTGAAGCAAAACTTGCCGCTGAGCGTCCTTGGCAATAGTGGCTTAAAAGTTATTAAATAATGAAACGCGGCATAAGCCGCGTTTTTTATTGCTGTCAGATGCTGTTCATCGTGATTACTGTCTTTGTGTTTGTTTAAACGCTAAGCTAATTTTTTACATGTTTAGGGGTACATTATGAAATTATTAACAGCTGCAGCACTAATGCTTGCATCAACCGCTGCAATAGCACGCCCAGCGCCTTTAGTATCAATTCCAAGCCATGATGGCTTTTTTGATAATATTGCTGCCCATTGTGGTAAAGCTTTTGAAGGTAAAGTAACGGTTGATAATGCCACAGGGCCGAGTTCATTTGCCGATAAAAAATTAGTTATGCATGTGCGTAAGTGTAATGAACGTGAGCTACAAGTGCCGTTTCATGTGGGTGATGATGCCTCACGTACGTGGATCATCACAAAAACAGGCAGTGGGTTAAGCCTAAAGCACGATCACCGCCATAAAGATGGTACTGATGATGTATCAACTATGTATGGTGGCCATACGCTTGATGCGGGTTTTGCTAACATGCAGTCATTCCCTGCTGATCAGTATTCAAAAGAGTTATTTGTTAGCCAAGACATACCACAATCGGTTGGCAATACATGGCAAATGTATATTTACCCTGAAAAGTTCACTTACCGACTCATTCGCCAAGGTCGCGAATTCCGCGTTGACTTTGATTTAACTAAGCCTATCACACCACCGGCTGCACCATGGGGATATGGTGTTAACTAATCTTTTTTTATATTAAAACCACTGGCTGTTTTAACGCTCAGTGGTTTTATGGAAGCATAACGAGGTGTTATTTCTTTGAGGTTTTTTCTGCAGGCATTTCACACTGCACAAATACACTCAGTGGTGGCTGATAAGCGCGTGGTTTAGTTGGAAAGCGCTCATACTCTTGCACGCCTTCAGTTACCTTTAACATGAAAGGGTTATCGCGACATAAACGGTTTGCGTGGCGCAATAAAAACACACTTTGGTTTCTAAAATGTGGATAGTCATCAGACTGTATTTCTAAGTGGTAATTGTTAGTGTCTATTTGAGTTTGCTTGTAATGCACCTTTTCATCAAAGTCATAGAGTCGCTGCATTTCAGTTTGTTCTGCCGACACATTCGAACACGCTGTTAAAAATACCCAGCTAATACTTCCATATAGATAATGATTTGCTTTTCTGCTCATAAACCTTTAACTCCATCTTGATTTTGGGTAGTGTGATCAGCATATCTATTACACCCGTTATGATATAAGTCTAACACCCAAAAAGGGGAAATGTGATGTTCAAGCAAATTAAACAGCTTTTTTCGAGTATTGATCAGCAAGATTATGATATTGAACAACATGATTTAAAAACAGCGGTTGCCGCGTTATTAATTGAGGTAATGCGAGCGGATAATGATTTACAGGCAGATGAGCAACAAACGCTAAGTCTGACATTAAAAAAGTATTTTGATTTAACTGATGAAGCAGTAGATGAGTTAACCGAACAAGCAAGTTTGAGCTTAGATGACGCCATTGATTATTTTCAATTTTCAAAACAAATTAATAATCAATGTAGTGCACAGCAGCGCATTGAAATAGTTGAACTACTCTGGCGATTAGCATACTCAGATGGTGAACTTGATCCACAAGAAGAATACGTTATTCGTCGTGTTGCAAACCTATTGTACGTTACCCATGAAGACTTTATTGCTGCAAAGCTTGCAGCAACAAAGTTGTAATGTTTATTTTAGTTTACTTGCTACGCTAACCAACTGCTGCGCAAGGCCGGCTACTTTTTCAGCGGTAGCAGGGTCGTTAATACGGCCGTTTTCGTCTAACAAAGTATGAATAGCCGGTACAGCTAATTGATTGGCTAATACTAAACTGCCAATGCCAGATAAAATATCACGCACGTGATTTAAGCCACGTAAGCCGCCAAGTCCACCCGGTGATGCTGCATATAACGCGGTTACTTTATTTGCAAATGCAGGCTCTGCGCCTTGTTCGGTGCGAGATGCCCAATCAATGGCATTTTTTAACACCGCGGTAATAGAACCATTATATTCTGGGCTGGCCAGTAAAATACCATCGGCTGTGCGCAGTTTGTCCTTTAATTGTTGTACGCCGGCTGGTGTGCCTTGTGCTTCTAAATCTTCATCAAACATTGGTATGGCTAAGTCTGCAAGTTTAATCACTTCCACTTCAGCGCCACTTTCTAGTGCAAAACGTGCAGCTTCATTAATAAGTTTTTGATGGAAGCTGTCTTTACGTAAGCTACCTGCTAGGGCAATAATTTTTGGTGTAGTCATGAGTTGATCCTGATGCTGATTATCTATAGGTATGACTTTAACAAATAATCACTTGCAGAAAAGCCAAATAAACGCAAAACTTGTGTGCATATATGCACAGTTTAAAGAGTGGTTACCATGGCAATTCAATTTGATGATTGGCAAGATCTTAAGGTTGCTTTTGAGGTGGCGCGGTTAGGTACTTTAACTGCAGCAGCCGAAGCGCTAGATGTGCATCATAGCACGGTGCTCAGACGAATTAATAACTTAGAAAAAAGCTTAAATGCGCGATTATTCCACCGCCATGCTCGTGGCTACAAAGTCACAGAGATTGGCGCTAAGTTATTTACCACAGCACAAGCAATTAACGGTGAGCTAGAGCGTTTACACAGTGACATAATTGCAGCAGATAGTACCTTACAAGGTAGTTTGTTACTCACCACTGTGAGTGGTTTTATAGATGTATTAAGTGAGGTATGCGAGCAGTTTCAAACCTTGCATCCGCAAGTGCAATTACAAGTGATTATGGATCAAAAGCGTTTGCGCTTAGACCATGGCCAAGCACATATCGCTGTAAGAGCAGGCCCTAGACCGGATGAAGGTGATTATATTGCGCAGCACTTGGCGGCACTCTCGTCAGGATTTTATGCCTCAAAACATTACATTAGTCGTTATGGCTTGCCACAAACGTTAGCACAACTCTCGGTGCATAATTTTGTATCGGGTGTGGCTGGGTATAATGGCAAGGTGCCATATTTTTCGTGGGTTGATGAAAATATTCCCTCGTCGCAAGTTAAACTTAGAGTATCAGAAACCTCAGAGGCTACTCGCGCCATCGTTAAGGGGCTAGGGATTGGCGGATTACAACATGATGTTGCAGCGCAATACTCTGATTTAGTGCCTGTATTACCTAACGAACTTAGTTGGCCTACTGACTTATGGTTAGTGACGCATCATTTAGTGCATCGTACTGCGAAAGTGCAAGCGTTTAGTCAGTTATTAAAAACCTATTTTAAGCAGCGTAAATTAAGTTAAAAACGCTACAACGATTTTTTTATAGAAATACCCAAGCGCTTGGCTAGCCGTGTTAAGTTAGCGCGGTCGACCTGTAAACTACGCGCTGTGCTTGCCCAGTTATAATTATGTTGTTTAAGTTGCTGTATAATAAGCTGCTGAGTGTAAGTATCGGTGGCTTGTTTTAACGAAATGTTGTTTGTTAAAGGTGTGGTTGCAAGCTGGTTTGAGTGTTCAAGAGCTAAGGTGTTAACAGCGCTTAAATTTAGCTCGCAATGCTCTGGCTCAATAGTAATAATTGGTTGCTGCCATTGATGCTGTTTAGCTTTTAATGCGGCGCGATTAATAACATGTTCCAGCTCTCTTACATTGCCAGGCCAGTCATATTTTTTTAGCATTAATTGCGTTTCAATGCTGAGTTTTAGCTGTTTAATCGCAAGCTTACGAGCTGTTTTTTCCAAAAAATAACCGGCTAATAAAATAACATCTTCATCACGGGCTTTTAACGGCGCCACGCTTAACGGGTACACACTTAGGCGATGATATAAGTCGGCGCGAAATCGCCCCTGTTCTACTTCGTGTTTCAAGTCACGGTTAGTGGCTGCAATCACTCTAACATCAACATATTTAAGTTCATCTTCACCAACGGTTTGTACTTCGCCACTTTGCAGTACCCGTAATAATTTACTTTGCATTGCCAGTGGTAGCTCGCCTATTTCATCCAAAAATAAGGTACCGCCATCGGCTAACTGAAACTTACCTTGGCGAGCATTTTGCGCACCCGTAAAGGCGCCTTTTGCATGGCCAAAAAATTCACTTTCGGCGAGGTTTTCAGGCAGTGATGCACAATTTAAATGGATCAATGGCTGATCTTTGCGTGCTGAATGCAAGTGAATATTACGCGCCACCAACTCTTTGCCGACCCCAGTATCACCTAAAATTAATACACTAAAATTAGAGGCTGCAACCAGCTTTATTTCGTTTTTAAGGGTTTGTATTACTGGGCTTTGGCCAATAATTTCACCACCATCACGCTTGAGCGCCTCACGGTTTAACGCTTGTACTAATTCACTTGAGTGCTGGGCATGTTGTTTGTAATGGGCAAGCTCTAGGGCTGTTTTAAAGTGCGCACTGCACAAGGTTTGTAAGGTATTAAGCGTATCAGCGGTAATGCCGTCAAACGCATCAGCGTTTAGGCTATCAAAGGTCAAAATACCAAGCAGCGAATCTTTATCATAAAGCGGTAACCCTAAGCAGGCATGCACTGGAATATCACCCGTTTTAGCTAGTAGTAAGCCGTCATATGGGTCTGGGAGCGGGCAGTCATGTGCAAATTGCAGTGCCAAGCGGTGATTACAAATAGCATCTAGGCGAGGATGCTCTGCAATGTTAAAGCGCCTGCCTAAGCTATCAGGCATTAAACCTTTAATCGCTAAAGGCTTTAATTGCTCGCCTTGGCGAATTAACAAGGCGCTAGCATCACTTGGAATAACACGTTCAACCGTGGCTAAGAGCTGCTCAAAACTGTGGGCATGTAAGGTGCTTTGTGCAAGCTCCAAGGCAACTTGAGTCAGGTTGAATTGCTGATTCATGTCAAAATGACCTGTTAGTGTATTTAATTGGTTTTTATAGTAGGTCATAAAGACTCTTTTTGTAAAGTGAAATTAAATAACGCGTTGAATTTAAGAGTTTTATTTAATTGGCATGGTCTGTGTAATAACAAAATAACGAAAGCAGTTATTGGAGTTGTTATGAGCAGTATTTTTTTAGGACAGGTTAATTATTCAGTGAAGTCTAATTCTCTGTATTACCGTGTGCTATCTCATGCAAATAAGATGCTATGTATTAGCGTATTGGGGGTGTTGATTACGCTGTTAATAAGTTATCCCTATGCGGGCTACTTTTCTATACCGGTACAAATTTTTGCACACATTAGCACGATTGTTCTCGCGGCTATTCTCAAAGTGAGTTACGTACTGCGCTGTGTGGCACAGCATGGGCTGGGACAGGAGGTGCGCTAATGAAGCCCATAAACTTAGCCGAACCTATGCCAGCGCAGGTCGCATTTCATCAGGTATCACAATTGTCATTATGGATGTTGGCATTTAGACCCTTTTTTTTAGCTGGTGGATCACTAGCGTGTTTGTCTGTGGGTTATTGGTTACTTATTTTAAGTGGCGATGCACAGTGGTATTTAGTTATGCCTGCTAATTTGTGGCATGCACATGAAATGTTATTTGGTTTTGCGGGCGTGGTTGTGGCTGGCTTTTTACTTACTGCAGCACAAACATGGACCGGTGTTGCAAGTATTAACGGTAAACCATTGATGTGGCTTAGCCTAATATGGCTTAGTGCACGGCTTAGTTTTTTTGTAGTTGTGCCTAGCATTGCTCAGTTTAATGTTTATGCGGTACTGATTTTACAAGTTGTTTGGTGGCTCTCGGTAATTATAGTGTTAGCCAGCATGTTGATAAAAGCGAGCAGTAAACGCAACTACTTGTTTTTATTTATTCTTTCATTTTTATGTACGCTCAATATGTTGTATTTAATACTAGTGCTAAAAAACCAAACGCAGCTAGCGCTTGCAATGGTTGATACCGCAGTACTGGTTATAAGCTTGTTGGTGGGAGTTGTAGCTGGGCGTGTATTACCCTTTTTTACTGCCAAAGGGCTGGGCTTATCTAAGCAGGTACGCACACCAAACATAGATAAAGCTATTTTATACTTATCGGTATTGGCGATAGCATTATTTTTTATTAGTAAATTATTTTTCACTGTAATTAACCCGGCACTAGTTGTGATGAGTGCAGCGTTTTTGCATTTAGTTCGCGGTGTTTGCTGGTGGAACAAGCAAGTCCTAAAAGTCCCATTATTATGGTCGTTACACTTTGCGTATTTAGCTTTAGGTATAGGTTTAATGTTAGTGGCAATCAGTTTTTATAGCAGTGCAATACTGTTTAAAGATGCTCTGCATTTTATCACTATTGGTGGTATCGGCATGATGATTTTAGCCATGATGACACGGGTATCACTAGGACATACCGGTCGCCCACTTAGTATTCCTGGTTTTATGAATCTTGCATTTGCATTGGTGTTTAGTGCCGCAATTATTCGTGCTTTTCTCCCGTCTTTTATTGGGCCACACCTAGCTTGGCAGATCAGTGCTGTGCTTTGGTTACTGGCCTTTTTATTATTTTTAATTCACTGCACTCCTATATTAACGCGGCGTCGTGTTGATGGGCGTCGTGGTTAGTTCACCCATAGGAAACCAAAATGTTATCTGAAAAAACTATTGAGATTGTAAAAAGTACAGCTCCATTACTTGCAGAAGCGGGTACAGCCGTCACCGATCATTTTTATAAGCGCATGTTTAGCCATAACCCGGAACTTAAACATATTTTTAATATGACTAACCAAGAAACGGGTCGTCAGCAATTTGCATTATTTAATGCCTTGGCTGCGTATGCGCAAAATATTGATAATTTAACCGTGTTAAAAGAGGCATTAGCTAGAATTAACCATAAGCATACCAGCTTGAATATTTTACCCGAACACTACCCTATTGTAGGGGCGCATTTGATCGGCACACTTAAAGAGCTTATTCCTGATCAGTTTACAGCTGATGTTGAATACGCATGGCGAGAAGCTTATAACCTACTGGCTGATATTTGTATTACCGAAGAAGCAGCGTTGTATGCACACAGTAAAAATAATCATGGTGGCTGGGTAGGTACACGGAAGTTTGAAATTACTCATAAACATGTTGAGTCTGAATTTGTAACCAGCTTTATCCTCACACCTTTAGACGGCAAAGCTGTTATTTCCCACAAGCCAGGACAATATCTTGGCATTAAAGTTAAGCCTGAGGGGGCAGAATATGAAGAGATCCGCCAGTATTCTATTTCGCAAAAGAGCAATGCTAAAAACTATCGTATTAGCGTTAAAAAAGAGTGCCAACCACAGCCTGGCGTGGTGTCTAACTATTTACACTCACTAGAGCAGGGTGCACGAGTAGAGCTATACCCACCAGCAGGTGATTTCTTTTTGAAAGATGCAACAAGCCCCGTTGTGCTTATTTCTGCAGGTGTTGGCCAAACCCCAATGATGGCTATGCTGCAAACGCTATTGAGCGACAATACTAATCAAGCGATTAGTTACTTACACGCGTGTGAAAATAGCTTGGAGTATTCATTTAAAGACTACCTAGCTCAGCAAACGGCTATGCATCCACAACTAAAAACCTTAACCTGGTTTAATCAAGGTGCTGGGGGATGTGATTACACAGGTCTTATGGATTTATCTGTGCTTGAGGCATCACTGCCTATTAGCGAAGGGGCATTTTATTTGTGTGGACCAGCTTCATTTATGGCTTATGTAAAAGGCCAACTACTTGACTTAGGTGTACAGAGCGCGAATATTCATTACGAAATATTTGGACCACACCAAGCATTATAAACATAAGTTACAGCTTTTTACTGTCGGTGTTTGCGGCATAAGCTTGTTGTTGCCACGCATTAAACAGCTTTTGTTGTTGATTTGATATTTTTAAACCATAAGTTTTTTGCATGTAAGCGTATGCATCGGCAATACGTTTACGTGCATAAACCGGAGGCTCTATAACGCGTTGTTTAAAATTAACCTTAACCTCACAGCGACCATATTGATTAGCATTTTGGGCTAACATGCCAAAGCGATAGTTTGAACGATCAGCGTTAATTTCACCGATTGCGGGAGCTAAATTGTTAATATCAGCTTCCATCATGCGAAACTTTGCACTTACTTTACGGCAATTTTTACGTCCACCATCTTGCCAGCATTGTAACTGATGACCGAACTCCCAAGCGGGTACAATATGTTCCCATTCTATTCGCAGAGCGCGTTGGTTCACGTTACCTGAGCGGGTAAATGTGTTGCGTGGCACATAACCACAATGGGTTGCATCGGGTACTAACTTTTTGCCTTTACGTTTTATGTCGCAACCACAATAGATACTTTTTGCATTGGTTGGTAAGGTTTTAATTAAGTGTTTTTTAGCACTGGAAAAACGAGTAAATTGCTCAGCATTAATAGTAAAGCTGATAACGCAAAGCAATAACGCAAAAATAAAATGCGGCATATCCTATCACTTTAGTGAACTACAGGAGCCGCGATTTTAAAGAGAATAACCTAAATGGTAAATCAGTTTTCTGTACAACCTGCTTAAAAACTCAGGATAGCTTACGTTTTCTTGTTCTTAATCGGATGTTTTGCAGTAATAAAATAAAACCAGTAAAACTAAAAAACACACTGCTGGCAGCAAAGCTAATGAGTAACGGGTTGTTAAAATCCTCGCGCTCATCGTAATCCATAATGTGTAACATCCAAAAGAAGTCAAACACTCGCCAAATATTACTGCGAACTGTAATGAACTCGCCGTTATCAGCATTAAAATATAAGCTGGTGCTAAGCATATCGTTAAAATTAACTTGCCAAATATTTTCTTTAAACCCGGCTTCTCTAAAACTGGT
The DNA here is from genome assembly GCF_005887265.1 of Pseudoalteromonas sp. S1608. GTDB lineage: Bacteria > Pseudomonadota > Gammaproteobacteria > Enterobacterales > Alteromonadaceae > Pseudoalteromonas > Pseudoalteromonas undina. The sequence continues at coordinate 79,324 of NZ_PNDK01000025.1, read as the reverse complement.
TGCCAGCTTTTTTGTGCTTATAACGTTTGCATTAATTAAAAGGTGAGCGTGGGCATTAGTGATTATTTGTGCCTTGCTTGGTGCTGAAAGTGGGTCGCCAGTTGTACCATTAAAACTATAGGTTTTACTCGCTGTAGTTACTGTAATTACTGGGGTATTTAAAAAGTGACTATAATTAATTTGCTGGGGTTGTGGTGTATTCGCAATAATTTTATCAAGTGAGGCTGTGTAATCGGCTTGGCTGAAAGGGTTTTCTAGTTTGCGGTTTGCAAGGTGTTTACCGTGTACTTTTTCAAGTGGCATGGCGCTCATAAATAAACCGCCAAGCAGCCATGCAAAAATTTGTATTACTAAAAAGTAGCCTAGCCATTTATGCAGCTTACGGGCTGTTTTAAAAATGCGTTTGTTCATTTGCTTTCTCATTATTATTATTTTTTGTGCAAGGTACCTAATGGAGCTAGCTATCATTAGGTTAATAGCTGTATTAACCGTTACTTTAATACTTGCAGCTTAATAAAGGAATTAAATAAATTATAAGCTGTTGATTTGGTATAAATGCAAAATTAGGTTAAAGTTTGCGGTGAAATTTAAGTGGGGTAACACAACTGTATGTCGGAAATTCAATTTTTAAATGTAGATCTCGAGCTTGAGTCAAAGCAAGATATTAGCGTATTAGTTGCTGATTTAAAAAAGGTCGCAACCATTTTACATTATGATAAAGACGAATACCGCCAACTGGCACGCATCGAAGTAGCTGGTGAAATAACCACACCTGATAAAGCAATTAATCACTTATGTGAGCTAATTGAGTCGTGTTCACGCAATGCATTAAAGCAATGGTTAAGTTGTTCTCGCAGAACGTTTGATATGGGGTTTGAGTCGGGTACGTCGCCAAAATGTTTTAATCAGGCCTTGCATGCAGATACCTTGTTACGCATATCTGCAATTGGCGCAGGCATAGAAGTTACTATTTACCCTCTGGAAAAGTAATTTAACCTTTTCGTTCGACTACGGCTGCGGTCATTCTTGATACGCAGCAAAGCTCATTGCGACTATTGGTTATTTTAATATCCCAAACTGAGCTGCGTTTACCAATATGATAAGCCCTTGCGGTAGCCGTTAATGTGCCATTGCGTGACGCTTTTAAGTGGCTGGCGCTTATCTCTTGCCCAACACAATAAAATCGACTGAAATCAACTACAAAGTTAGCGGCATAACTTGCTACGGTTTCAGCAAGGACTACATTGGCACCGCCATGCACTATACCCATAGGGTTATGATGCTCAGGTATGGCTGGCATAGTGGCGACTAAGTAGTCATCTCCAATTTCACTGATTTCAATTCCCATGGTCTTCATGAGCGTGCCTTGGCCAGTGATCCCTTGATCTAATTGCTTACAAAACTCTAATGTAATTGGTTGGTGCCAAATACTCATGCTAGCTCCTTGGATAAGTAATTGAGAATTAATATGGTAATGCGCTGCTAATAATTACATTTATTATTGGGGTTTTAAAGCATCTTATTGTTTAGCCATCATCACTTATGAGGTATTAATTTATATTTGCGATTTTTAAATAACTGTATATACTCACAGTTAATTGTACTGTATGGAAAACCAGTTGTATGCGACCATTAACGAAACGCCAAGCGCAAATACTCGAACTTATCAAAGTGTTTATTAAAGACACTGGTATGCCTCCTACACGTGCCGAGATTGCACAAACACTGGGTTTTAAAAGTGCAAATGCTGCAGAAGAACATTTAAAAGCACTGGCTAAAAAAGGTGTGATTAAAATGAAGCCGGGCGCGAGTCGGGGTATTCAGCTTGTTGAAGAAGAAGAGCCAGAGCAACTGGGCTTACCTTTAATTGGTCGAGTTGCTGCGGGTGAGCCAATATTGGCGCAACAGCATGTAGAAAGCCACTGTAAAATTGACCCTTTAATGTTTAAACCTGCGGCCGATTTTTTACTGCGTGTTAACGGCATGAGTATGAAAGATATTGGCATTATGGATGGCGACTTACTCGCTGTACATAAAACTCAAGTAGCTGAAAATGGTCAGGTTGTTGTTGCTCGAGTGGATGATGATGTTACGGTTAAACGTCTAGAAAAAGCCGGCAGAAAAGTATTACTGCATGCTGAAAATGACGAGTTTTCAGCTATTGAAGTAGACTTGGAAAATGAATCTTTCAATATTGAAGGTTTAGCGGTGGGTGTTATTCGTAACGCTGATTGGATGTGATAGTTAAACATAACTTAGCGCTTAATATTGATTAGGCGCTGTTTTTACATGAATTATTTTTGTACGATATTGCTTGTGAATCGCTTTTTGTTATTTCAAAAAATCGCTAAATACTTTATAAATAAACAAATTTATTCTAATTGTTTTAAATCATAAAACTTTATATTTTTTCCGCTGTTATTCAAGCTACCCCTTACCAACTCTGACTCTTAGGTTAATTACCTCATTAGTTAATATTTTTTTGCTGCACTTTTTTAAGTAACCCCCTTGTTTATTTTTCATACTCACCTTGCTTATTGTTTATTTTTTAACTAGTTATTAAAGAGCTGGAATAAAAATAACTCACAGCCTTGTCGTTTTGAGCACACACATTTAGCAACTCCAGCACCCTTATAAAAAATAAAAATAACGAATGGGCGTTTAAGCCGTATGCCTCTTCGCTTTGCGTCAGCAATAGCATCAAAGGAGCCGTCACATGGGTAAGCTGAGTTCTTCCTTGTGGCTTATATTGTTAGTTTTTTCGCAAAATGTGCTTGCTAATAGCCAATATAATATGCGTAAAGGCGTAACTGATATAAGTAATAATGTATACCAACTGCACATGACCATATTTTTAATATGTTGTGTGATTGGGGTGATCGTGTTTGCCATTATGTTTTGGGCACTCATCCATCATCGCAAGTCTAAAGGGGCTGTCCCTGCCCAGTTTCATGAAAGTACCAAAGTAGAAATACTCTGGACTGCCATTCCTTTTGTCATCTTAATTGTTATGGCCATTCCTGCGACTAAAACGTTAATTGCCATGGAGGATGCCAGCAAAGCTGATATCACCATAAAAATTACTGGATCACAGTGGAAGTGGCATTACGAGTATATGGGGGAGGACGTTGAGTTTTATTCAATGTTAGCGACTCCTCAAAATGAAATAACGAATCTTGCCGATAAAAACCCGAATTATTTACTCGAAGTAGATAAGCCGCTGGTGCTACCGATTAATCAAAAAGTACGTTTTTTAATGACTTCAGATGATGTAATTCACTCATGGTGGGTACCTGATTTTGCAGTTAAAAAAGATGCAAACCCTGGGTTTATTAACGAAACATGGACCAATATTAATGAAGTAGGTACTTACCGCGGGCAGTGTGCAGAGCTGTGTGGTAAAGATCATGGCTTCATGCCTGTTGTGGTAGAAGCAAAAACAGAAGAAGACTTCAAAACGTGGTTGGCAGAAGCTAAACAAGCTAAACAAAAAGCGGCTGAAGCAGACGCTGCGTTATTAGATCAAGTGGTACCAAAAGAGGAGCTGATGGCTCTTGGTGAGCAAGTTTATATGGCGAGCTGTGCAGCGTGTCATCAACCTACAGGTTTAGGTTTGCCGGGTGTCTTTCCAGCACTTAAAGGCAGCCCAATAGTTATAGGTGATATCAAAGGTCATATCGATATCTTACTTCATGGTAAACCAGGTACAGCGATGCAGTCTTTCGCAAAGCAATTATCTATTAAGCAGATAGCAGCCGTTATTACTTATAAGCGTAACGCATGGGGTAATGACACCGGAGAGGTAATTCAACCAAGCGAAATACAAGCGGCACTGGATGCTGATGGGGAGGCTAAATAATGAGTAGCATTGCAGAACAACCTAATTCCAATGAGGCTCATCATGGCCATCAACCTGCAACAGGCTTTAAGCGCTGGTTATTTACAACCAACCATAAAGATATAGGAAGCTTATATTTAATTTTTTCTCTCACCATGTTTTTGATTGGTGGAGCAATGGCTATGGTTATTCGGGCTGAGTTATTTCAGCCGGGTTTACAATTGGTTGATCCTCACTTTTTTAATCAAATGACCACAGTACACGGTTTAATCATGGTGTTTGGTGCAGTAATGCCTGCATTTACTGGATTGGCAAACTGGATGATTCCGTTAATGATTGGTGCGCCAGATATGGCATTACCGAGAATGAACAACTGGAGCTTCTGGATTTTACCATTTGCGTTTTTGATTTTGTTAGCGTCACTGTTTATGCCTGGTGGCGGTCCTGCATTTGGGTGGACCTTTTACGCTCCGCTTTCCACCACTTATAGTAACGACAACACAGCAATGTTTGTATTTGCGGTACATATAATGGGTATCAGTTCGATTATGGGTGCCATTAATGTGGTGGTCACCATAGTGAATATGCGTGCTCCGGGTATGACATGGATGAAACTGCCGTTATTTGTGTGGACATGGCTGATCACGGCTTTTTTACTTATTGCAGTAATGCCGGTACTTGCTGGTGCAGTTACTATGGTACTCACCGATAAATACTTTGCGACCAGCTTCTTTGACGCCGCTGGTGGTGGCGATCCGGTAATGTTCCAGCATATATTTTGGTTTTTTGGTCATCCTGAAGTTTATATTATGATTTTGCCTGCCTTTGGCATTATCTCTACGATTGTTCCTACTTTTTCACGTAAAAAACTATTTGGTTATGCCTCTATGGTGTACGCCACTTCCTCGATTGCCTTGTTGAGCTTTATTGTGTGGGCGCATCATATGTTTACCACAGGTATGCCCGTGGCGGGTGAGTTGTTTTTTATGTACGCGACTATGTTGATATCGGTACCTACCGGCGTAAAAGTATTTAACTGGGTAGCAACTATGTGGCGTGGCTCTATTAGCTTTGAAGTGCCCATGCTGTTTAGTATCGCATTTATTGTGCTGTTTACTTTAGGTGGCTTTTCGGGATTGATGTTGGCGATCACACCTGCTGATTTTCAATACCACGACACCTACTTTGTAGTTGCACACTTCCATTATGTGCTGGTGACAGGCGCGGTATTTTCTATTATGGCGGGGGCTTATTATTGGTTGCCAAAATGGACCGGAAATATGTTCAATATTACTTTGGCAAAATGGCATTTTTGGTTGTCCTTGGTAAGTGTAAATGTGCTGTTTTTCCCAATGCATTTTGTGGGGTTAGCTGGTATGCCACGTCGAATTCCAGATTATGCACTGCAGTTTGCTGACTTTAACGCCATTATTAGTATAGGTGGGTTTGCCTTTGGTTTATCGCAATTACTGTTCGTTGTTGTTGTGTATAAATGTGCAAAAGGGGGCGATAAAGTGCCTGCAAAAGTTTGGGATGGGGCAGAAGGGCTTGAATGGGAAGTTGATTCACCAGCGCCATATCATACGTTCTCAACGCCGCCGGACATTAAATAATGACTCACTTGCCGTTATTAAAAAAGCTGGTGGTTATTTGCATTGCAATGTTTGCTTTTGCATTTGCCATGGTACCTATATATGACGTGTTTTGCGATATAACCGGGCTTAATGGTAAGCCCTCGCTAGAACAAGCACAGCAAAGTACCTTGGTTACTGAGAATAGAGAAGTTAGCGTTAGTTTTACCACGCATGCCCAAAGTGGTGCGCCTTTTGAGGTTAAATCTAAAGAATACAGTGTAGATGTAAAACCAGGGGCCATGCGTGAGGTTATGTTTAGCGCTAAAAACAACAGTAATGAAGACAAAGTGATGCAGGCTATCCCCTCGGTAGCACCGGGTAAAGCAGCTAAATATTTACACAAAATAGCGTGTTTTTGCTTTGACCAGCAACCTTTGAAGGCTGGCGAGGAGTTAGAGTTTAAATTACTTTTTTATGTTGATACTGAGTTACCCAGTGATGTGGAGGAGTTAACTCTGTCTTATACCGTATTTGATATTAGCGAGAAGTTAGTAGCCAGTAATAACTAGCTTATAAAACTAGTGAAAAACTAGGAGCAAATGAAATGAATCAAAAATATGAACATTATTACGTACCTGATCAAAGCCCATGGCCAATAGTTGGCGCAGTGGCGCTATTTTTTATTGCGGTAGGGGCAGCCTTAACAGTTATGGATATGGGTAAAGAGGGAGGCAGTGGTATTTACATACTGTATGTGGGTATTGCCGTATTGCTTTATATGCTGTTTAGCTGGTTTAAAAATGTGATTGAAGAGTCGCATCAAGGTTTATATTCTGCACAAATGGATCGCTCATTTAGACAAGGTATGAGCTGGTTTATTTTTTCAGAAGTCATGTTTTTTATGGCCTTTTTTGGGGCCCTTTTTTATGCTCGCATGTTTTCTGTGCCTTGGCTTGGAGGCGCCGATAACAACGCCATGACTAACGAAGTGTTATGGCCTACTTTTGAGGCTGTGTGGCCATTGTTAAATACCCCTGGGGGCACCTCTACGCAAGCAATGGGCTGGCAAGGGTTACCACTGATAAATACCCTTATTTTATTAGCTTCGTCGGTAACTCTGCATTTTGCTCATGTAGCGATGGAAAATAACAAACGTACTCCACTTAAGGTGTTTTTAGGCGTAACTATTTTACTGGGAGTATGCTTTTTAGGGCTCCAAGTAGAAGAATATATTTATGCTTATAATGACCTTAATTTAACTCTTGATGCGGGAATTTACGGTAATACCTTCTTTTTGCTAACCGGTTTTCACGGTATGCATGTCACCTTAGGTACCATTATTTTATTAATCGTTTTCCTACGGATTTTAAAAGGCCACTTTACAAAAAATAAGCACTTCGCGTTTCAAGCTGCGGCGTGGTACTGGCATTTTGTTGATGTTGTTTGGCTATGTTTGTTTGTTTTTGTATATGTGCTGTAGTGGGCAAAGGTGATTGATTTGCCGCAATTAAACCGAGCTTTAGTGCGGCAATTACCATCACTAATACCACAATAGAAAATAACACTCGACGCCCTAAAAAGTGAGGCATGGGGCGTCCATTGGTTTTTCCCGACACCATAATAAATAAAGCACGAAATAAATTAAACAATATAAATAATAACAGTAGAACAATAATAATTTTAATAATCACTGGATTTACCCTTATGCAGTTAGTTGTATTTAACAAACAAAAGCTTAGCTCAATAATCACAGTTTGCCTGGTTGTTATTGTGGTATTAGTTTGTGTGCGTTTAGGGTTTTGGCAATTACAGCGCGCAGATCAAAAGCAACAGCAGCTTAATGCCATTGAAAATATACAACAGCAAGGGGTTATGAGCTGGGCACAGTTGCAACAACTGCCAAAAGAGTGGAATAAAACCGGGGTATTAGTTTCGTTGAGTGGTTATTTTGATACCAATAATTATTGGCTGCTCGATAACCAAATTTATAATGGTCAGGTTGGTTACGACTTACTGGCATTATTAAAGTTAGCTGATGATTCGCGCTTTTTATTAGTTAATTTAGGCTGGGTAAAAGCAGGCAGTTCAAGAGAAATCCTACCAAACGTGACAATACCTAGTGGTAAATTTTCGTTAACGGCACAAATTAAAGAAGATAACTTAAGTGGCTTTACCTTAGCTAATAGCAATACTCAATCAGATTTAGCTAAACGAATTCAAATCATTGATCTGCAATCACTCAGTAGCCAATCCCAGCGAACTTTAGTGGATTTTATGGCCTATCGCCAAGGCGACGATGATGAGATTGCGGCCCCCCATTATGAAGCTGTTGTGATGAGTCCAGAAAAACATTATGCCTACTCAGTACAGTGGTTTTTAATTGCGATTGCCTGTGTGGTAGTTGCTATTTTTGCAAGCAAGAAGAGGATAGATAATGAAAAATAAACCCCTGTTGCTCTTTGTTGTATGCTGCGCTATCCCTTTAGTGCTGGCTTACAGCGCGTTAAAACTTGATTGGCTACCTACAGCAATTACTAATCATGGTGAGTTTTTAGAACGTGAAATTAAGCTAGACAATTGGCAGCAGCATAATCCAAAACAATGGACCATTGCTTTAAATTATTCAGCACAATGCGAAGAGCCTTGCTCGGAGCAGCTCGCTGCTTTAGATAATTTATATGTTGCCCTTGGCAAAAATCAACACAAAGTAGATATGGCGATAATGGGGAGACCCAAAGCTGCGAAGCCACATTGGCATATGATTGCTGAACAACAGCAATTAAAACCCGCGAGTTTATATTTAATCGATCATATGGGACTGATTGTACTGGAATATCCATTTAACCCTCAACCACAAGAAAACCGTTTGATACAAAAGGGATTATTAAAAGATCTAAAAAAATTACTTAATTACTCTCGTTCAAGCTAAGTAGAGGCTGCTATGTATAAAAACTATAAAAATTTGGTATTAGCAACGAGTTTATTCGCATTAATTGTGGTAGCTCTAGGCGCATATACGCGGTTAAGTGACGCAGGGCTTGGTTGCCCCGATTGGCCTGGTTGTTATGGCTTTTTAACCGTACCAAAACAGGAAGCCGAGATTGCTCATGCGATTCAAAGCTACCCCGATATGATATTTGAAACAGCAAAAGCATGGAAAGAAATGATTCATCGCTATTTTGCCGGCACGCTGGGGGTATTAATTTTAGTGTTGTTTATTTTGGCTTTTGTAAAACGTCAGTATCCGACTACGCCCGTAAAATTACCGATGCTACTGCTTTTGCTTGTTATTTTTCAGGCCGCGCTTGGCATGTGGACGGTGACTATGAACCTGCAGCCGCTTATTGTGATGGGGCATTTACTCGGAGGGTTTAGTATTTTGGCGTTATTAACGTTGTTGTACTTACGGCTGACTAGCCAGCCAATTACGGGGGGGGACGCAGGTGCAAAACCTCACTTTAAACTAAGCTTGGTGGCGCTCACGGTACTTATTTTTCAAATCGCCTTAGGTGGCTGGTTAGCGGCTAATTATGCCGCGCCACATTGTAATGGTTTACCGCTATGTAGCTATGCTCAGCCGTTTTCGCTCAGTAGTGTTTTTCAGCTACCGTTAGAGCACAGCAATTATGAGTTTGGCGTGTTGTCACAACAAGCGCGTATGTCTATTCATTTACTGCATCGTATGTGGGCATTGGTCACTTGTATTGTGTTGGCACTCGTTATGTGGCGAATATACAGCCATGCCTATTCACAAAAAATTAAAAGCTGCACAGTGAGTGTATTGGTAGCGTTATTTTGCCAGATAGCGTTGGGGTTAGCTGTAGTATATTTTCACTTTCCGATCAGTGTTGCGCTGGCGCATAACTTAATGGCTGCCATACTGTTATTAACTATGGTTAGGTTATGTTATTACCTAAAAGTCCGTACCTAAAGGGGAATCGTTATGGCACTTACAATTAACAAAAAAGCAATGCAGCCCGTTTATAGCCCATCGTTATTGACTAAAAGTTATCATTTAATCCAAGATTATTTAGCAATCAGTAAATTTAAAGTGGTGGCTATGTTGGTGTTAACGGCATGGGTGGGCTTGGCTCTCGCCCCTGACGTTGGTAGAGGCATTGGGGTTCAGTTCATAAGTTTATTAGGGATTGGTTTACTCTCTGCGGCAGCTGCCGTTATCAATCATGTGGTTGATAGTGAAATTGATAGTAAAATGGCACGTACACGCCACCGCCCAGTCGCCAAAGGACGCTTAAGTAAATTACACGCATTGAGTTTTGCTGCTGTTATTGGCGTGGCAGGGTTTATTATGTTGATGTTGTGGGCAAATACACTCACTGCCATACTTACCTTATTTGCACTTGTTGGTTACGCATTTATTTATACGTCGTTTTTAAAACGCGCCACGCCACAAAATATAGTGATTGGTGGTTTGGCTGGCGCCATGCCACCTTTACTTGGTTGGGTGTCTGAAACCAATCAAATGGCAGCCGCTCCTTGGTTGTTGGTTATGATTATATTCACATGGACTCCTCCGCACTTCTGGGCGTTAGCAATCGCGCGTAAAAGTGATTACGAACGCGCTAAAATCCCTATGTTACCTGTCACCCATGGAATCGACTTTTGTAAAACCTGTGTGCTCGCGTACTCGGTGCTATTAGCCATTGTGTGCGTATTACCCTATTTGATAGGTATGTCGGGGCTTATTTATTTAAGTGGGGCCTGTATCCTCAATATACTCTTTATATACAAAGCAATTAACTTAAAATTTGCCGCCAAAGAAGACACCGCAATGGATTTATTTCGTTTTTCGATTGTTCATTTAATGATACTCTTTGCTATCTTATTTATAGATAAATGGCTAGTTATATGAAGCAGTTATGGTGTGGGTTAATTGTTTTTTCGGTGCTTTTTTTATCGGCATGTGATGATAAAAAAAGTTTACAAGATCTTGATGCATTAGTGTACGAAACTGCAAAACCGTTATCTGATTTCTCGCTAAATGATCAACAGGGGGAGTTAGTAACCAAAAAGCAGTTTTTAGATCAATGGAACTTAGTGTTTTTAGGCTACACAAGCTGCCCTGACATTTGTCCAATGACGCTTGCTAAGCTCAACAATGTCTATAAAAACTTACAAGCTGACTATCCACTGCAGGTGTGGTTTATATCTGTTGATCCTAAACGAGATATTGCTCAAAAGCGTAAAGAGTACATAGATTATTTTAACCCTAAATTTTTAGCTGTATCTGGGGAGCATAAAGACTTATTTCCATTTGTACGAGAGCTGGGATTAATTTATGCAATTAGTGATAGTGATGAATCTGACTATGCGGTGGATCATAGTGCATCGGTTGCACTTGTTGATGGTAGTGGCGCCCTGAGAGCTATTTTTAAGCCCGAATTTAAACAAGGAGATGTGCCTTTGGTGAATACTACAAAATTAACAGCGGAATTTATTGAAATAGCAGATTACTACAAAAACTAGTTTTTAATGGTTTAACAATTTTCAAGGGGCTTTGTGCCCCTTTTTACGTTTTTTAACAGCTGTTTTTAATTAATTAGTTATTTTTTAGTCGTTTTTATGGCGTTTTCTTTATCTCGGTCTAAGCTTTTGTTATGGATTGAGTTGATAAGGAAAAGCTTAAAAATGCTTAAACTACCAAATGAGCTTTCAATTGTTCAGGTTGACGTTTTACATCAAGATTTATTAAGCGAGCTTAATAATAGCCGAGATATTTGTCTGGATATTAGCGATGTCATGTCTGCTGATACCGCCTCGGTTCAACTCCTTTGTGCCCTACAAAAACACCTTCTTACTATCAATCAAAAAATTGCCTGGGTTGGCAGCAGTGACGCATTAAAAAATGCCATTGAACAACTCGGTTTAAGTGAATATTTAGCTTCAGAAAGTACTAACTAGAGGTTTATATGAAAAGAATTTTAGCTGTCGATGATTCTGCATCAATGCGCCAAATGGTGAGCTTTACGTTAAAAACAGCAGGGTTTGATGTTACCGAAGCCAAAGATGGCAGCGAGGCATTAGCCATTGCCAAGCAACAAGGTTTTGATGCAGTTATTTCTGATGTAAACATGCCAATTATGGATGGGATCACACTTATTAGAGAGCTAAGAGGGCTACCAGATTACAAGTTTACACCGCTGCTTATGCTTACTACGGAGTCGGGGATGGATAAAAAAGTAGAAGGTAAAGCTGCTGGGGCAACAGGATGGATTGTAAAACCTTTTAATCCAGATCAGCTATTAGCCGTGCTAAAAAAAGTAATCCGTTAACTTAGGAGTGCACTGTGAGTATTGATTTAAGCCAGTTTTTTGAAGTGTTCTTTGAAGAGAGTTTTGAAGGCCTCGATATCATGGAGACTGAATTACTCAACTTAGTGCCAGGCGAAGAAGACTTAGAAACCATTAATACTATATTTAGAGCTGCTCATTCAATAAAAGGGGGCAGTGCTACTTTTGGATTTAACTCAATTGCAAATTTTACCCATGTTTTAGAAACATTATTGGATCAAATTCGTGAAGGTGAGCGCAATATAACTAGCGAGCATATTAATTTATTACTTAAATCAGTGGATTGCTTAAGGGCTTTGTTAAGTTCGCTAAAAGTACAGGAAGAACCAGATTTAGCCCAAGCAGATACTTTACGTGAGCAGTTCGAAAAATTACTAGGTATGCCAGCTGGTGAGGAGCAAGGGGAAGAAACACATCATGAGCAGGTTATAGTTAATACTTATCAGATTGATTTTAAGCCACATTTTCATCTTTTTAAAACCGGTAATGAACCTTTGTTTATGATCAGCGAGTTAGCCGAGCTTGGTGAGTTAGAAGTACAGGCATTCACCGATGCCATACCTGATATTAAAGAATTAACCAGCGATGAGTGCTTTTTATATTGGCGGTTTTTCTTAAACACTGAGCGCGATGAGCAAGCCATTAAAGAGATTTTTGAATGGGTTGAAGATGATGCAGATATTAAAGTCGAGCTATGCGGTGGCTTATTTAATGATGCTAAAGCCGGATCAGAGGAATTAATTAACGAACCGGCTGTTGTGGAGGAAGCTCCCAAAACTGCTGAGCAACCCAAAGCAAATAAAGCAAAGGCAGCTGCCAATGCGCCCAGCGCAAAAGCCGCGCCAGAATCTACCTCTATTCGGGTTGGTATAGATAAGGTTGATTCATTGATTAATATGGTGGGTGAGTTGGTTATTACCCAAGCAATGTTAAATCAGCTTAGCGAACAGGAAATGACAGCCACTGCGGTAACCTCGCTTCAAGAGGGATTGGCGCAACTAGCGCATAATACCCGAGACTTACAAGAAAACGTGATGCGTATTCGTATGCTGCCAATTAATTTTGTATTTAGTCGTTTTCCACGTCTGGTGCGTGATATTGCTCAAAAGCTTAATAAAGAGGTGGAGTTAAAGCTGATCGGAGAGCAAACCGAGTTAGATAAAACTGTGATGGAAAAAATATCTGATCCTATGGTGCATTTAGTAAGAAACTCACTGGATCATGGTATTGAAACTGTAGAAAAGCGTATTGCGGCAGGTAAAGATCCTGTGGGCAAAGTTACATTAAATGCTTTTCATCAGGGAGGAAATATCGTCATTGAAATCATGGACGATGGTCAAGGCCTTAACACTCAAAAGATTAAAGAAAAAGCGATTACTAACGAGCTAATTGCTGGCGATAGCGAGTTAACAGATGATGAAATTAACGAACTTATATTCATGCCAGGGTTTTCTACTGCTGATGAAGTAAGTGACTTATCTGGCCGGGGTGTGGGTATGGACGTGGTTAAACGCAATATCCAATCATTAAATGGCTCGGTAGAGGTGACATCTGCTGCCGGAATTGGTTCTACCTTTACTATTCGGCTACCGCTCACCTTAGCTATTTTAGATGGGCAATTGGTAAAAGTGGCCAAGCATACTTACATTATTCCACTGATCTCAATTGTAGAGTCATTACAAATTGATATTGCAAAAGTAAGCCGTGTTGGTAAAGACCTAGATGTACTCAGGTTACGTGATGAATACATTCCTATTCTGCGCCTATACGAGATTTTTAACCATCAAGGTGCGATTGAATCATTAGATAAGACCTTATTGGTTGTGGTGGAGAACGATAACCAAAAAGTCGGGGTGCTCGTTGACGATTTACTTTCACAGCAACAGGTGGTTATAAAAAGCTTGGAGGCTAATTACCACAAAGTGGACGGAGTCTCTGGGGCAACTATTTTAGGTGATGGTCGTGTCTCGTTAATTTTAGATATTAGCGGTTTGATTAAGCTTTCAGGATTAAAAAAACCTGGCAGCCAAGCATTGAGTATTGAGCCATCAGCGACTCTGGGGGATTCATGTTCTCTGAATCAATAGCATTAAATAGCAATATTGAGCTACAGCGCAAAGAGGGCATTAAGCAGTTTCTTACCTTTATTATGGCTGAAGAAGAATACGGAGTAGATATATTAACGGTGCAAGAAATCCGTAGCTGGGAAGACATAACCGCACTGCCAAATGCCCCTGAGTACGTAAAAGGCGTTATTAATCTACGCGGCACGATAGTACCCATTATTGATTTGAGGTTACGTTTTGGTTTACCCACAATTGCCTATGGGCCGTTAACAGTAGTGATTATTGTAAAAATAGAGTTTGAACAAGAAAGTAAAGTAATGGGTATTACGGTAGATGCAGTGGCAGATGTTTATAGTATTGCAGAGCAAGATGCTAAAGCTGTGCCGAGTTTAACCCAGACCAATGAAAGTGAATATGTAGCAGGGTTAGTCAATGTAGGCGAAAAAATGGTCGCCTTAATTGATTTGCCTGCAACCATGGATATTTAGCGGTAACAGTAACTAAATAAAGTAAATAACTTAAAGGTGGTGATAAGCATGGGATGGTTTAGTAATTCAAAACAGTCTGAATCAAGCAATGATTTGATAATGAATGCATTGCATAAATCATTAGCAATAATTGAATTTGAGCCGAATGGAAGAATCATTACTGCCAATGTTAATTTCCTGCGTGTAATGGACTACTCTCTGGCTGAAATACAAGGTCAGCACCACTCTTTATTTATTAGCTCTAGCGAAGCGAAAAGTGATGAATATCGTCAGTTTTGGCAGCGAATGAACGCGGGTGAGTTTATTTCAGATGAATTTAAGCGGTTTGGAAAAAATGGTAAAGAAGTGTGGATACAAGCCACCTACAATCCTGTTTTAGACTCTCAGGGGCAAGTGATTAAAGTGGTTAAATTTGCCACAGAGATCACAATGCAAAAATTAAAGGCAGCCGAAGCAGCTGGACAAGTTGCAGCAATAAACAAATCACAAGCAGTTATCGAATTTGACTTAGATGGCACAGTGATTAATGCCAACGATAACTTTTTAACCACATTTGGCTACCAACTTAATGAAATACAAGGTAAGCACCATCGTTTATTTGTTGCACCAGAATATGCAAATAGTCCGGATTATCAAACTTTCTGGGCCAAACTGGGGCGGGGTGAGTACGACCGAGGAGAGTATTTACGTTTTGATAAACAAGGCCGTGAAATTTGGATTAGTGCTTCTTATAACCCCATTTATGACATGGATGGGCGAGTGTTAAAAATTATTAAATACGCCACAGATATAACTGAGCAGAAAGAGCTAGAACGAACTTCTAAAAAAACTGCCGACTTAGCCAACGCCTTAAAGGTATGCCAAGCCAATGTGATGATGGCTGATAATGACTTAAACATTATTTTTGCCAACGAACAAGTTAAGCAAATGCTAAAAGCACGCGAAAGAGATTTGCAATCGGTATTACCTAACTTTGCTGTAAGTGATTTAATCGGCACATGTGTTGATGATTTTCACCAACATCCGGCGCATCAGCGCGAGCTATTAAAAAAATTAGATGCGCCCCATAAAGCGACACTTAAATTAGCTGGTCTTATTTTTGATTTAATTGCTTCGCCATGGTTTAACGAAGAAGGAGAACGCTTGGGAACAATTGTTGAGTGGCAAGATATTACTGATGAAGTATTTAAGGCCGATGCAGAGCGTGCCAGAGCACAGGAGAACTTACGTGTTCGCCGAGCGTTAGACACTGTAGCAACAAACACTATGATTGCAGATGCATCGAATGTGATTGTTTATATGAATGACGCGGTGAAAAATATGATGAGCAATGCTCAAAATGATATACGCATTGATTTACCTAACTTTGATAGCAAAAATCTACTGAATCAAAATATTGATATATTTCATAAAAATCCAGCCCATCAGCAAAATATGTTGGCTAAGTTAACGGATACCTACAGCACTGAAATTAAAGTGGGCGGCAGAACCTTTGGCTTAGTTGCTAACCCAATTATTACGCCAGACGATGAGCGAATTGGAACTGTAGTTGAATGGGAAGACAGAACAGCAGAAGTAGCTATAGAAAAAGAGGTTGCTCAGCTGGTCAGTGCCGCAAGTAAAGGGGAGCTAAATAGCCGTGTGGTTGAGCAAGGAAAAGATGGCTTTTTCCTTCGTTTAGCTCAGGGTCTTAATAGTTTAGTTAAAGTGGTTGACGATGCGGTAACTGATACTGGCAATATGCTCGATGCCATGGCTACTGGTGATTTATCTAAACGGATTGAAAAGGAATACCAAGGCTCGTTTGAAAAACTGAAAACAGATGCAAATGCAACAGCAGATAAACTAACCGAGGTTATTAATCGAATTAACACATCAGCCACTTTGGTGGCTAGTGGGGCTGAAGAAATTTCACAAGGTAATGCTGATTTAAGCCAGCGTACAGAAGAGCAGGCATCATCATTAGAAGAAACAGCTTCTAGTATGGAAGAGATGACCAGTACGGTACGTCAAAATGCTGATAATGCCAAGGTAGCTAATGACTTAGCTGAAGAAACCTGTGATAAAGCAATTCAAGGTGGTGAGGTTGTTAATAAGGCCGTAACCAGTATGTCGGCTATTAACGAATCGAGTAAAAAAATTGCTGACATTATTGGTGTTATAGACGAAATAGCATTCCAAACAAACCTATTAGCGCTCAATGCAGCTGTAGAAGCTGCAAGAGCAGGTGAGCAAGGCCGAGGTTTTGCGGTTGTTGCAGGTGAAGTGCGTAACTTAGCTCAGCGCTCAGCTGGTGCAGCTAAAGAAATTAAAGAGTTAATTAGAGATAGTGTTGGTAAAGTTGCTGATGGTAGCGCTCTTGTAAATGAGTCAGGTGTGACGTTACAAGAGATTGTGGTATCGGTGAAACGTGTGACACAAATGATAGCTGATATAACTCAGGCCTCTGAAGAGCAAAGCGCAGGAATTGAGCAAGTAAATAAAGCTGTATCGCAAATGGATGAAATGACCCAGCAAAATGCGGCATTAGTTGAAGAGGCATCGGCTGCAGGTGAGTCTATGGCAGAGCAGGCTAATGAAATGCGCCGTTTACTGCACTTCTTTTCTCTAGGGCAGCAAGATATGGCGGTGGTATCGCCCACTATTCGCACCCCTGAAATAACGCATAAGCAACAAAATAGCTTCGTTAATAATAAGAGCAAAGGTGAAAACTTTGTAGACTCAGCTGAAGAGTGGGAGGAGTTTTAACCCTGTTTTAGATGGTTCACACACAGAAGTAGTGTGAATCTATCTTTATATTTATTTGAGAGTACATAATGAAAGAGTTTTTATTAACGGATAGCGATTTTAAGGAAGTGGCTCATTTAGTGTATAACGCCTGTGGTATTGTGCTTGGGGAGCATAAGCGCGAAATGGTTTACTCACGATTAGCAAGGCGAATTCGTGAGCGTAAATTAACAAACTTCTCTAGTTACCTTGATTACTTAAAAAATCATAAGGACCAGGAGTTTGATGCATTTATTAACGCCATAACTACCAATTTAACCTCTTTTTTTCGTGAAATTCATCACTTTGAATTTATAAAAGAGCAGTTTATTCCTGCGATGCTAAAAGCAAATAAGCATAATAAACGCGTTCGTATTTGGTCTGCAGGTTGCTCTACCGGCGAAGAGCCCTACAGTTTAGCTATGACCTTACAAGGGGCTTTTCCAAGTGATTGGGATGTGAAAATTTTAGCAACTGATCTTGATTCTAATGTACTAGCTAAAGCCCAGAGCGGTATTTATACTGCGGCAAATGTGAATGGACTGGATGATGCATTGCTCAAGCGTTGGTTTTTAACCAGCAAAGACGGGCAAAGTTATAAGGTGAAACCTAAGCTACAGCAATGTATTTCATTTAAGCGTTTAAACTTACTCCAAGATTGGCCGATGAAAGGCCCATTTGATTTGATCTTGTGTAGAAATGTAGTGATTTACTTTGATAAAGAGACAAAGGATCAGCTTTTTAACCGTTATGCCGATATTTTAAATAACCAAGGTTATTTATTTTTAGGGCATTCAGAAACCATGGGGAAAGAGCATGTCTTATTTAAAAACTTAGGGAAAACCATGTATCAGAAAGTAGCTCATGCAAACACAATTTAAGCCGGTATTAGCGGGATTTGAGCATATTAAACGCTATTGGGATGCCACGCGAGAGCGTGTGGTCGCTAAGGTATTGCCAGGTGAATTTTATGTTTCTAAAAACGATGAGCTGATCACCACAGTGCTCGGGTCGTGCATTGCTGCTTGTGTTTACGACGATAAGCTAGGTATTGGCGGGATTAATCACTTTATGCTACCTATTCAAAAAGGTGAGCGAATTGACCAAGCGCATAGTTTAAGTTGTCGTTATGGTAACTGGGCTATGGAATATTTAATTAATGAAGTGCTTAAAAATGGCGCTTCCCGGGCAAACTTAAAAGTAAAACTGTTTGGGGGAGGCAAAATAATTAGCGCAATGACAGATATTGGTATTGGCAATATCAGTTTTGCCAATGCATATATAGCAGAAGAAGCGCTAAACTTAGTGGCGCATGATATGGGCGGACCCTGGCCGCGTAAAATATTTTTTAATCCTCATGATGGAAAAGTACAGGTTAAAAAGCTAAGAAACTTACACAATAACACTATTGAAAAACGTGAAGTGCGTTACTTGCATAATCTTGAACAGCAAACCAAAGCCACTGATATAGAACTGTTTTAAGGATGGCTATGATTAAAGTATTAATAATTGATGATTCGGCACTGATCAGGCAATTACTGACAGAGATACTGCAACAGGCAAAAGATATTGTGGTAGTGGGCTGTGCACAAGACCCATACGAAGCCAGAGAGATGATCAAAAAGCATAATCCGGATGTACTAACACTAGATGTTGAAATGCCAAGAATGGACGGCATTAGCTTTTTAAAAAACTTAATGCGCTTACGCCCTATGCCCGTAGTAATGATTTCCACTCTTACTCAAAAAGGCTCACCTATAACCCTAGAAGCGCTTGAACTGGGGGCGGTTGATTTTATTGCAAAACCTACGGTCAACGTTAAACAACAAATGAGTCAATATGCTGATATTGTTCAGCAAAAAGTCAGGGTAGCGGCTAGTGCACGGGTTCGAGGCTACAAAAAAACTAGTACTGTAGCAGAGCCTATACCCACCAATGCCGAATTTTTAGTAAATAAAGTGATTGCAATCGGTGCATCAACAGGGGGAACCGAGGCGATAAAAGAAGTGCTTATACGTATGCCCAAAAATTGCCCTCCTATTGTAATAACGCAGCATATCCCCCCCGTATTTAGCACCTCATTTGCAGAGCGGATGCAGCGTACTTGTACTATTAACGTAAAGGAAGCTCAGCAAGGCGATAAACTGGTCGCAGGTTGCGCTTATATAGCTCCGGGTGGACTTCATTTACGAATTTGTAAACAAGGTAGTGCTTTGCATTGTCAGCTTGATGATGGAGAGACGGTTAATAGACATAAACCCGCGGTGGATGTTTTATTTAACTCATTACTTGAAATAGGTGCAAAGCATATTGTTGCCACACTATTAACCGGTATGGGAAGTGATGGTGCAAAAGGATTGCTCGCATTAAAGCAACAAGGTGCATACACACTTGCGCAAGATGAGTATTCGTCTGTGGTATGGGGTATGCCCAAAGCTGCTATTGATATGGGGGCAGCAAATGAAGTCGTACCGCTGGAGAAAATGACCCAGCGGTTATTAAATCAAGTAATAAAAAGTAAAACTTAGTTGATCACCCAAGGCTGTGAAAACCAATAATAACTGCCGGTTTGTTTTATTGATGGAGCCGTGCAGTTAAAGCGAGACCGGCCTTTATTAAGCTGTTTTGGCGATGTTACCTCAACTGTATTATCGTCTAACCAATTTAAATTTGCTTGGCCAACGCTTGACACATAACAGGCAAATTGACTCTTATGAAAGTCATTTTTCTCAAGTTTTATTGTGAGTGACGGTGGATTTTGTGAAGTGACACTATCTTCATAGGTTAGCTTATTAATGGTAAAGGCAGTTGAATTTATCTTGGTAATTAACGTCTCTAGCTTGCTATAAAAACCTGAAGCTGGGAAGCGCGGTAAGCGACTAAAGTTAGAGTGTTGATTAACGGCTCCTGAGTGCTGGCCAATACCAATAAAGCCTAGTTCTGTAACGAGAGCTTGTAGTTGGTTGTTAAACTCTCCGTATGGGTAGGCAAGATATTTATAATCGTGACCTATTTCCTCTTTAATACGTTGTTGTGAACTAAGAATGTCTTTTTTAGTGCGTTCGCGCCATTGGCTAGGCGTTTCATTCTCGCGCTTTTTATGTAGGTAGTTATGCTCGGCACTATGATTAGCAATGAGCGCTCCTTTTTTGGCAAGCTCCCTGAGCTTATTCCACCCCATAACATAACCCGCTTGTTCATCAATGAGTTTTGGGTTTACGAAAATAGTGTACGGGTAGCCAAACTTCTCAAGAATTGGAGCTGCTTGATCGTAATTATTGTTGTAACCATCATCAAAGGTAATCGCGATTGTTTTGTTCTCTAAAGCCTTACCTTGTTGTAATGCACTAATCAGTTCATTTAATGGAATAACGTTAAAGTTATGCTCTTTTAAATAATTTAAGTGTTTTGTAAAAGTGTTGGCACTCACGCTGGTGACAGCGGGAAGGGTTTCACTGACGTGATGATACTGTAGAATAACAGCTGCTTGCGCGCGTAAAGAACCACAAATCAGGAATAATAATACTAAATGAAACAATTTCTTATACATAATAAAGCACACCATAAAAGCTTGTTGTTGTTAGCCGGTCCGATGATATTATCAAATATTACCGTCCCGTTGTTAGGAATTGTTGATACGGCAGTGATCGGTCATTTGGGGAGTGCGCATTATTTAGCGGGAATAGCCTTAGGCTCTACTGTGATCTCCATTTTATTTTGGCTTGCTGGTTTTTTAAGAATGAGTACCACTGGGCTGGTGGCTCAGGCTTATGGTAAAAATGATTTAACTCAGCTTGCAGCCTTACTTAAACGCAGTTTATTGTTAGCCACTTCGGTTGCCTTACTCCTTATTTTACTGTCACCCCTTATAAAACATGCTATTGCGTATTTATCAGCTGCCAATAGCGATGTGCTCAATGAAGCCTATCGATATTTTAGTATTCGTATTTTTAGCGCCCCTGCAGCGCTATGTAATTTAGTTTTACTAGGCTGGATGTTGGGCGTGCATTATGGGCGAGGGCCATTTTATTTACTGTTAGTCACTAACATTACTAATATTGTGCTCGATATTTATTTTGTAGTGTACCTTGATTGGGCGGTTGCTGGGGCTGCGTGGGCATCACTTATTGCTGACTATATCGCGCTTGTATTTGCTTTATTGCTAGTGGCTCAACTTGCTAAAAAGCATGGTATGAGCTTGGCAGTAGCAAATTGGTTTAGTGTGGAGAAAATGGCAGCACTACTGAGCTTAAACCGCGATATTTTTATTCGCTCTTTAGTGCTGCAGTTATGCTTTAGCTTTATGACCTTTTATGCAGCCCGCTTAGGTGAAACCACATTGGCTGCTAATGCCGTTCTACTCAACTTTTTAATGTTAGTTAGCTTTGCACTTGATGGAATTGCTTATGCAAGTGAGGCCAAAGTGGGTCAAGCTAAAGGTCAACAAAGTGTTGAAAAGATAAGGCTATGGGTAAAAATCAGTGTATTTTGGGGTATGTTATTTGGCATTTTGTATAGTGTGTTTTTTATAGTATTTGGCAGCAGCATTATTAAGCTATTAACTAATGTACCAGAGGTTATTGACGAGGCCATTCACTACTTACCTTGGGTAATAGTATTGCCTATTTTAGCTATGAGCTGTTTTTTGTTCGATGGTATTTTTGTTGGTCTGACACGCGCTAAAGCGATGCGAAATAGTATGTTGCTTTCAGCAGTTGTAGGCTTTTTTGGGGTGTTTTGGCTATTTCAGGATTGGCAAAATAATGGGTTATGGTTAGCTATGAGTTGTTTTATGCTTATGCGAGGCGTTACGCTTATCGTTAAATATCAACAATTAAAAGCTAACAATCAATTACTTAAATAAGTGAGTTGATATGAACCGTTACTTCCAAAGGTCGGGGTCGTTATTTTTGGAAGGGATATTTTTTAATACTTGAGAAAAGCGGTTAGCAAAAATACCCGCATAGCCCCAAAAAGCAAAAAATAAAGCGGGGGCTAAAATAACCAAGCCGATAACTTGCAAACTGTAATGGCTGTAATAGCCCACAGCGATAAATATCACGGCTAGCACAAACAGTGCTAGCCCGCGAAAAAAGCGCTTTAAACTCAACTTAGGGTCGCTCCCTAAGCGGTAAATAAGTGGCTTTAGCATAATAAATTAATGCTTAGTAGTAAGAATGCTCGCCTGCTTCATGATCGGTAATGTCTGACACACCGGTGATCTCATCAAATTTAGCAATCATTTCTTTTTCAATGCCTTCTTTTAGTGTGACATCGATCATAGAACACCCATTACAACCACCACCAAACTGAAGTACAGCAACACCAGCTGCAGTGATCTCTACTAAGCTAACTTGGCCGCCATGGTTGGCAAGTTGTGGGTTTACTTCAGTTTCTAGCATGTGCTGCACACGCTCATTCAAGCTGGCATCTTCACCTAGTTTACGTGCTTTAGCATTAGGTGCTTTAAGAGTTAACTGTGTGCCCATTTTGTCGGTAACAAAATCAATTTCAGCTTCGGCTAAAAAAGGCGCGCTTTCAGCATCAACAACCGCATCAAAGCCGTTAAAATTTAGGCGAATATCGCTCTCTTCTACCGCGTCTTCTGGACAATAAGAAACACCACATTCAGCTTGTGATGTACCAGGGTTAACAACAAACACACGAATATTCGTTTGTTGAGATTGATCTGCTAATAGCTTAGCAAAATGCGCTTGCGCTGTTTCGGAAATAGAAATCATAATACCGTCTATACTTGACTAAATTACTCGGATACTGCATATCATACTCCGCTCATCGTGTTGCGGCTAGTGTTGAGCGTAAAAAGTTGGCATCTATTTTAAGCAATGGTAGCGTGCAATTAACAAACATTTTTAGAGTGATTTATATGCGCTTCATATTAACAATAATGGTGGTGCTGGCCAGTCTTTCAAGTATGGCAAAGCCCCTGTCTTATTATTTTGAGCAACAGGTTGAATTCGATTCTACCATACCAACACCTCAAGAGGTGCTGGGTTATCAAGTGGGTGAGTGGCATGTGAGACATGACCAACTTGTTCGCTACATGGAAATTTTAGCTCAAAAAAGCGATCGAATTAATTTTGAAGTAATAGGTCGTACTCATGAGCAGCGCCCGTTAGTTATGCTAACGATTACTGCGGCTAACAAATTAAAAAATATAGAAAAAACTCGCCAAGCGCACTTAGCTCGCCTAAATAATTCAAACAATAAAACAGCGGAGCAGCCAAGTGTTGTATGGATGGGTTACAGTGTTCATGGGAATGAATCATCAGGTAGTAATGCAGCTTTACTAGTCGCTTATTATTTAGCGGCAGCGCAAGGGGATGAAATAAATGAGCTACTTAACAACACGGTTATTTTACTCGACCCGTCGCTTAACCCAGACGGCTTAGCACGTTTCGCAAATTGGGCTAATAGTAATCGTGGAATGAACTTATCGTCAGATCCGCAAACCCGAGAGCATGTAGAAAGCTGGCCAAGCAGTCGAACAAACCATTATTGGTTTGATTTAAACCGTGATTGGTTGCTGTTACAGCACCCAGAGTCGCGCGCAAGGATTGCTAAGTTTCATTATTGGAAGCCTAATATTTTAACTGACTTTCATGAAATGGGGCCAAATAGTAGCTACTTTTTTCAACCGGGTGTCCCAAGTCGTAAACACCCAATTACCCCTGAAGAAAATGTAAGTCTAACTAAAGCGATTGCAAATTATCACGCTAAAACATTAGATGAAAACAACGCGTTATACTTCACCGAAGAAAGCTTTGATGACTTTTATTATGGTAAAGGCTCTACCTACCCCGATGTAAATGGTGGTGTGGGTATTTTATTTGAACAAGCAAGTTCTCGTGGCCATATTCAAGAAACGATCAATGGCCCGCTAACTTTTGCGTTTACGATTAAAAACCAACTGTTAACGAGCTTATCAACGTTTAAAGCAGCGATTGATAACCGCCAAGCTTTGCTAGAGTACCAAGCTAACTTTTATAACAAAGCAGTTGAGCTTGCCAAAGATGAAGACTATCAGGGCTATATTGTTCAAGCAGATGAAGATCATACCCGTACTAACGATTTTTTAAGCATACTTAAACAACATCAAATTAATGCCTACCCAGTGAAAGAAGGGCTAAAAGCTGAAGGTAAAAACTTTACCGCAAATAGTTATTTTGTGCCGCTTGCGCAACCACAATATCGATTAGTTAAAGCTATTTTTAGTGAGCAACAAAACTTTGCCGATAACACCTTTTACGATGTGTCGGGTTGGACATTAGCGCATGCGTTTAATTTACCATTTGCTAAAGTAAACAGCCGCTGGGGATTAGAGGTAGAAAAAACAGCTTGGCAAAAACCAAAGCAGCCAGAGTTAGCGTCACTGACTAACAATTACGCCTATGGATTTGCATGGAATGACATGCAAGCTCCCAAAATGCTCAATAGTCTGTTACAGCAAGGCATTAAAGCTCGTGTTGCATTAAAACCATTAACAGCAGTATCAACCAATGCAGAAGTAAACTTTGACGCAGGTAGTATTATTATTCCAGCAGGACTTCAAACTGACACCAACTGGGTGACAAAGTTAAACCAAGCACAAAGCCAGTTTGGGATTGAAGTTAAACCAATTACTACCGGTTTAACTAGTAAAGGTGCTGATTTAGGGTCTCGCTCTATGGCTGTGGTTTCTGCACCTAAGGTGTTATTGGTTGGTGGTAAAGGCGTGAGCCAATATGAAGCGGGTGAAGTTTGGTACTACCTAGACCGTTTTGTGGGTGTAGCGCCAACCATTGTTGAAATGGAGCGTTTAGCGTCTTTAGAGCTCAGTAATTACAGCCATATTGTGTTGCCACATGGTAATTATTCTACTTTATCTGATTCCGATAAAGTTGCTATAAAAAGCTGGGTAAGGAAAGGTGGTGTTATTTGGGGGCACAAAGGCGGAGCTAAGTTTTTAGCCGATCAACAGCTATTAAAAGCAAGCTACTTATCGCGTAGAGATGTGGCTAGTGCATTTGATACTCAAGGTTTAAAGTATGCAGACAAAGACCACCTAGCAGGTCGTCAGCGTATTGCAGGTGCGATATTTAATACCAAGGTAGATACAACTCACCCACTAATGTTTTCATTTAAGCGTGTCACACTACCCGTATTTAAAAATAGTACTTGGCTACTTGAAGCCTCGCAAGCACCATTTGTAAATATACTTACCTATACACAGCAGCCGCTACTTGCTGGTTTTACTGATGCAATAAATGTAGAGCAAGTGGCTGGTGGGGCAGCGTTAATGGCACACTCTTATGGTCGAGGTAGTGTTATTGCGATGACAGATAACCCTGTATTTAGAGGGTACTGGTATGGTACCAGCCGATTATTAAGTAATGCTTTATTTTTTGGTCACACCTTTCGCGTGAGTGGAAACTAACACGCCCTAAAGTGGCGTTAAGCACGTGGTAAATGCCCATACGTGTTTAGCGCCGGCTTCTTTTAACGATAAGGTGGCTGCATTAAGAGTTGCTCCTGTAGTCATGATATCATCGATAATTACTACCGTTTTTCCCTCTAAATTAATTTTGCATGAAAAAGCCTGCTGTAAATTTTTAACTCTTTTAGCTTTGCTTAATTGTGATTGTGCCGAGGTGTGTTTATGGCGAAGCAACGCATTATTTAATACTTTATTTGACCCTAAACAGGGCTGCCATACTTGGGTGACTTGATTAAACCCACGCGTTAAAAAGCGCGCTTTATGTAAAGGTAAAATTATAAATGCATCAACAGCTACAGGGTGTTTAGTCATAAAAACCCTAAGTTGTTTTTTTATGACTTGCTGTAATGCTTTTTTATAATGGATTTGATTATTAAATTTAAGCTGCTTTAACCATAAATCAAAAGGGGGCTGGTAAAAAGCACAGGCAAACAGCTTTTCAAAGTTGCAGTTAGGAAACATTTCTACAATATCAGGGCGGTAAAATAAATTGTCATGCTCGGCCAGATCTAGCAATGGCAAGTCATCTAAACAAAATTGACACAGTCCCATTGAGCTATGAATCTGACTTTGACATAACACACAGTAAGAGGGGAATAGCCAATCACTTAGGCTGAGTTTCATTCGCTGATGATCCTCATTACAAACTCCTTTTAAAGCGCTATCATAGAACTCAAGTTTGGTTAAGGTTAGGCAAATATGCAAAATGAATGTGTGTTGTTACATGGTTGGGGAATGAGCCAAGGTGTGTGGCAGTTAATAAAACCAGAATTAGAGTTTTTATATTCAGGTAAAGTGCGCTGTTTGGATTTACCCGGTTATGGTGATAATAACGTCTCTTTAAGCCCATATACATTACACGATGCTGCAAAGCAGGTGAGTGAGCAGTTAAAGCCACAATCGGTACTAATGGGGTGGTCTTTAGGTGGGTTGTTTGCTATTTATATTGCCAAATATTGGCCAGAAAAAGTATCAAAAGTCATTTTAGTTGCCTCAACGCCCTTTTTTGCAGAGCAATTACCATGGGCTGGCATTAAGCCTAAAGTATTAACACAGTTCAAAGAGCAGTTGTTGCAAGAGCGTTCAAAAACGATAGAGCGCTTTTTGGCAATTCAGGCAATGGGCAGTGAGTCGGCTCGCGATGATGTAAAACAGTTAAAGCAGTTATTGAGTCAGTCACCGCCCCCGAATAACGAGGCTTTAAGTGCAGGGCTAGACATATTGCAAAATGAAGATTTACGCGAATTATTTGCTCAATGCCCAGTGACTATTCGCGGCATTTTTGGGCGCTTAGACTCTCTCGTTCCTTATCGGGCCATTGAGAAAATGGTGGCACTTAATGCTGACTTTGAGTACGAAGTGATAGACAAAGCATCACATGCGCCTTTTATTTCTCATAAAAGTGAATTTTTATCTGCCGTTAAATCAATGCTTTGAAGCAAAGCCATGATTACTGCGGTTTAAAGCTTTATTTTGCGTGATTTTTGAGCGATAATTAAACAATATTTATTTGCTGGAGGTTTATTATTATGCCAATAGGATCTGTATTCAATAGTGGTGTTGAAGGGTTTAATAGAGCCAGCCAAGGAATTGAAAAAGCCAGCGCTGAGATTAATCGTGCCAGCATAGAGCAGCAAGACGACTCTCAACTAGCGCAGCAACGTCAATTAACGGCCGCTCGTCCTGAAGAAGCAGTCACTGCGCCAGTATCTCAACCTGCACGAATTGATGATGCATTAGTAAACTTAAAAGTTGAAGAGTTTAATGCTAAGGCAAACACGCAATCTATCCAAACTGCAGATGACGTATTAGGCACTTTAGTTGATATTAAAGTGTAATTTCTCATGAATATTGTCACGCCGTTTCCGTCTATTAATATAAACACCGCAAATGTTTATACGGAGACTGCTCGGCGTGACAACCAGCTACGTGAGGTCATTCCCCCAGCCGCTGCGAATACCGCTGGTAGCACCGAAAACAAAGCTCAAAGTGATGCAGAAAAAGCCAAACTGCCAGGCAACAGCGACAGCGCAACTTATACTGCGAGCGGCAAAATTGCAGACGAGAAAACGATTGCGCAACGCGAGGGCAATGCAGATAGCGATCAAGATGATGCCGAGCAAGAAAAACAACAAGCTGCTGAAGAAGTTAGTGAGCAAGAAGAACTGCAACTTGAGCAAGAACTTCAACAAATTAAAGAACTTAAAGCCCGTGACACTGAAGTACGAACACATGAGCAAGCGCATGCCGCTGTGGGTGGAAAATACGCAGGGTCTCCGAGCTACGAATACCAAAGAGGGCCCGATGGTACTAACTATGCGGTAGGTGGTGAAGTACCGATAGATGTTGGGGTTATCAATGGCGACCCCCAAGCAACTATTGATAAAATGCAAACGGTACGTGCTGCAGCACTCGCGCCGGCTGAGCCTTCAGGTGCCGACAGAGCAATTGCGGCAGATGCCACTCAAAAGATAGCCGCAGCACAAG
The DNA here is from genome assembly GCF_005887265.1 of Pseudoalteromonas sp. S1608. Classification (GTDB taxonomy): domain Bacteria; phylum Pseudomonadota; class Gammaproteobacteria; order Enterobacterales; family Alteromonadaceae; genus Pseudoalteromonas; species Pseudoalteromonas undina. The sequence continues at coordinate 51,297 of NZ_PNDK01000025.1, read as the reverse complement.
CTGAGTTAGCTTCAGCAGATGACGAAGACAGCAGCGAAGATAAAAGCAGAGTCAGTGCGTCGTTTTCTAACAGTGAAAGTTCAGAAGTAAAAACTGCTAAAAGTGAAGAGCAATCGCGTGATGTTGAAGTAGAAGCGCGTGCTGGGCGCATTGCTCAATTCTACCAAATGGCTACATCTCCTTATGGGCAAGCAGGCTTTTCGGCTACTATTTAATATAAGCAATAAATTTCTTTTGCCCATTAAATAAGACTCTCAATTAAAATAACTTCACGTTTGTTCACACTATATTGTATTTTATGTTGTTAAGAATATATCAAATTGTTATTGTCCCTGCGATTTTTATTAAGGAAGACAATTAAATGAAATATGCAGTATTAGCAGGGACCTTATCACTCTTCTCAATCACCGCCGGAGCTAATCAAACATCACTTTTAAGCTACGATTATGTTGAAGTTGGCTATACAAAAACTGACATTAAAAGTAATGATAAAACGAACCCTGATAGCCCAAGCTATTCTGGTTACGATGGGTACGTTATTAATCTTAGCAAGCAACTTTCTGAAAATTGGTACGTTACAGGCTCGTATTCTCAAAGTCGTGTTGATTATTCTAGCACGACTACATTTACATCATTTGCTCCTCTACCAGATGGCACTTATCCGTCTAATTCGACAGATTTTTATCATGAAACAACGGATATGAGTTTAAGTCGTTATAATGTTGGCTTTGGATACATTCAACATTTTTCAAGAAAAACTTCTGTTGACTATGTTCTGAAATATGGGAAAAGTAAAATTAAGACTGAGGAAACACTTGTACATAGACTTGAATCTGATGGTAATGTTTTTGATGTTTCAAAAACAAACAATGAAAGATCAGAAACAGCTGACTCCTATGAAGTAACTGTACAAATTCGACATTTATTGACCGAACAATTTGAAGTAAATGCAGGCGTTGGTTATGAGCGTTTACATGGTGTAGGAACAGGTTATGTACGTTTGCATGATGCTGAAAGTGAAAATAACTTTCTGTTAAAAGCGGGTATAAGTTACGCAGTCACTGATAAAGTAACGTTTGCCGCTTCCTACAGTTATATAGATGAATACGCAGACATCGCAACTGCAGCATTTCGTTATTATTTTTAAAGAAAATTTAAATAGTAGAATAGCAAACACCACAAAGTAGGCCTTGTGGTGTTTGTGTTTACGCGCTATTTTTTCATTTTCGCATTTGCAAAGGCATCAGCAAACGCATTTCCCATCATGGCATTGCCTGTGTCGCGCTTAGGTTTGGGCGCTCGCGATTGGTTTGCATTGTTGCCACGTGGCTTTTGCACCGCCGCAGGGGCAGCTTTATTGCTAGTGTCTATCTCGTCATCTAGGCGCATGGTAAAGCTAATGCGTTTACGTGCAGCGTCAACTTCAACCACTTTCACTTTAACAATGTCACCAGCTTTAACTACTTCTCGTGGGTCTGAAATAAACTTATTAGTAATAGCCGAAATATGCACTAGTCCATCTTGATGTACGCCAACATCCACAAATGCGCCAAAATTAGCTACGTTCGATACCACGCCTTCTAAAATCATTCCTGGTTTTAAATCACTAATTTTTTCAACGCCTGCTTTAAACTCAGCAGTTTTAAATTCAGGGCGCGGATCGCGACCCGGCTTATCAAGTTCGCTAATAATATCGGTCACGGTAGGCAGACCAAATTTATCGTCAATATAGTCATTTGCAGCGAGCTTATTTAAAAACTCTTTGTTACCAATGAGGCTATTTACGTCTACCTGATTGTGCTCACAAATACGCTTAACGATAGGGTATGCTTCAGGGTGAACTGATGAGTTGTCTAGTGGATCGCTGCCATTATTAATGCGTAAAAAGCCGGCTGCTTGTTCAAATGCTTTTGGCCCTAAGCGCTCTACTTTTTTCAACTGACTACGTTTTGTAAATGACCCATTTGTATCACGGTAGCTTACAATATTTTGCGCTAAGGTTTTGTTTAAACCAGAAACACGTGCAAGCAAAGGTACAGAGGCCATATTTAAATCAACACCCACACTGTTTACACAGTCTTCTACCACTGAGATTAGACTTTGTCCTAGTTGGCTTTGTGATACATCATGTTGATATTGGCCTACACCAATAGACTTAGGCTCTATTTTAACCAGCTCAGCCAATGGATCTTGAAGGCGACGTGCAATAGATACGGCACCACGTAAAGATACATCTAAATTTGGAAATTCATTAGCAGCGAACTCAGAAGCGGAGTAAACCGAAGCGCCGGCCTCACTGACCATGATTTTATTTAGTTTAAGCTCAGTATTGGCTTTGATAAGCTCGCCAACTAGTTTATCTGATTCGCGAGAAGCGGTACCGTTACCAATCGCAATGAGCTCAACTTTATGCTGGCGACATAATTGCTCGAGCGTGCGTAATGATTTATCCCAATGATTTTGTGGTGCATGTGGGAAAATCGTTTGGGTAGCAAGCAGCTTACCTGTGCTATCAACCACGGCAATTTTACAACCGGTACGTAAACCAGGATCTAAGCCTAACGTAGTGCGAGGGCCAGCAGGGGCTGCCATTAATAAGTCTTTTAAGTTTTTAGCAAATACATCAATGGCACCGGTTTCGGCTTTTTCACGCATTGCGGCTAAAAATTCATTTTCTAAATGTAATCCAAGCTTAATTTTCCACGCCCATTGCACTACAGTTAATAACCAAGCGCTGGCAGGTTTGTTTTTAATATCTAGGCGGTAATGATCGCTGATCATTTGTGCACACAATTGCGCTGGGTTTTCAGCGCTCGGCTCAGGATTAATAGTTAACTGTAAAATACCTTCATTACGTGCTCTTAGCATGGCTAATGCACGATGCGAGGGGACTTTTTTTAATGGTTCTTGATGTTCAAAGTAGTCTCGGTATTTAGCTCCCGCTTGTTCTTGACCATCAATAAGTTTACTTTCAATCGCTCCATTTTGACTAATATGACTTCTAAATTTAGCGAGTAATTTAGCGTCTTCAGCAAAGCGCTCCATCAAAATAAACTTAGCACCATCAAGCGCTGCTTTAGTATCGATAATCGCTTTTTCGGCATTAATAAATTTTGCAGCCTCAGCGTCTGGGTCAAGCATTGGATCGTTAAATAATGCATCAGCTAGCGGTTCTAAACCGGCTTCAATAGCTATTTGACCTTTAGTGCGGCGCTTTGCTTTATAAGGCAAATATAAGTCTTCTAGTTCGGTTTTACTTTGTGCAGCTTTAATATCAGCCGCTAATTCAGCACTAAGCTTATTTTGTGATTCTATCGTCGACAGGATAAAACCACGACGCTCTTCAAGTTCACGTAAATAAGATAAACGTTGTTCTAGAAGGCGTAGTTGGGTGTCATCTAATCCACCGGTCACTTCTTTTCTGTAACGGGCAATAAAGGGGACGGTTGCGCCTTCATCAAGTAACTTTGTTGCTGCAACCACTTGTTGCTGCTGTGCATTTAGCTCCGTTGCTAAACGTGCAGAGATATCGCTCATGCAAAAACCTTTTAATACAAAAAATAAGACCAGCTAAAAAGTTAACTGATGCGTCAATGTCTTGAATAATATCACAGGGGAGGGTAATAAAAAGCTCTTAAAGCAAGCTATTTTACTTGCTTTAAGATGCCATTGCTGGGGCAATAAAAAGCGGATTTAGTGAGGGTGCTCTACACTTTCGAGTACTTCACTAAATGTGTGCGCTATTGGGCTAATATGAACAGGAATTTGCAGCTTACGTGCTATATCGCGTGCTGAAATTAAACCACTTATTTCATTATTAGCCGCAGTAACTAATATAAACATAGCGCCATGATGCTCCATAGTTTGCAGTGCATCACCGATACATGAATAGCTTAAGCTTTTCATACTTACACCCATTAAGTTACTCAGCGGTGTCATTAAATAGCGTAAGCTAATTTCACTACGAGGCAAGCCTAAACGCTGCGATAAAATCATGATTTTTGAGCTTTGTAAATCTGCACTTGCGACAATACCAATTAGCTTTTGATGCTCATCAGTTACTAAAATAAAATCAGAAGGCTGAGTATTTAGTTGTTTTGATGCTTGTTCAATGGTTGTATCAAACGCTGCGCGCATAGGACTTGTTTGAGTAAAGCTAGTTACTATACGTGTTGCTGGAGAGGTTAAATCAATCACAGCCTCATTAGTAAAAGTATCAGCAATAGTGCCATGAGAAATATCTTGGGTACGGAGTTCTTTAAAGTTAGACATAATATCCACCTAAATAAATAGTTATACAAATTTAATAATGTTTAAAAGCAAGTTATTAAATTAAATAACGGGTGGCGCTCGCGGGTTTGCATGACTGTAGGCAGTGGCTAAAAATCGACTTTCATAATGAAAGAAAAACGCTAAAGGAAGTGGTTGGATTTCTCTAAGCGCAATAACACCAACATGAGAATCTAAATCGGTGTCGAGGTTTGCTTGGTCAGGGGAGTCACAAACAATAAATTCAGCTGGAGCAAAACCAGCATCAAGTTTGTTATTTTTAGGTGCGCCATGTAATGTCAAACTCACACTCATAAAGAGTGCAAACACGAGGGCATTTTGTAATATGCGCGCTGTTATGTTTGACATAATGGTGACCTTAATTAACTACTCTCAAGTTAATACAACATTACTTGAGTAACTTTAGTTATAGCTTACTCAGATAATATAAACAATAAAAAGTTAATATGATCTGAATCAAAACTAAGCGCTGTCATTTTTGATAGGTAATGTTATTTACGTACCACTGCTTAGCACCTTGCGGAGTCATGACCTCAAAATCATCATCTACTTGTTTTTTTAATAGCGCTCGAGCCATTGGTGAATCGATAGAAATATAGTCGTTGCGATCATAAATTTCATCGGGGCCGACAATTCTAAAATTTTTACACTCACCGGCCTCGTTTTCTATTTCTACCCACGCTCCAAAAAAAACTTTGCCGTCTTGTACGGGTGAGTAGTCAACAATTTTTAAATCGGGGATGCGTTTTCGTAAATAGCGAACACGACGGTCAATTTGACGTAGTAAACGTTTGTTGTACTGATAGTCTGCGTTTTCAGAGCGATCACCTAGGCTAGCAGCCCAACTCACAATTTTAGTCACTTCTGGACGTTTTTCATTCCAAAGATGATCATGTTCTTGCTGCAATTGTAAATAACCTTCGCGAGTAATTAAGTTTGTTTTCACGCTGAGTTCTTGTTTAATCTTCATGAGTGGCAAGGTATTAAAATAAAGGCAGCTTGTCGAGATAAAATAGCTATCAATGAATTTGAAATGTTCAGTAACAATCTAAGCACTTAATTAGTTTTTTATTATTAAGTTTTTCATTTATATTAACGATTAATAAATTATAAAAATAAGCAACAGATTATGGGACAAGAGACAGTAAAAGTATTGGTGGTTGATGACGATAAACGTTTGCGTAGTTTGCTGGAACGTTATTTGGTAGAGCAAGGGTTTATTGTCAGAACAGCTGCTGATTCAGAGCAAATGGATAGACTAATTGAGCGTGAAAACTTTCACCTAATGGTGCTTGATTTAATGCTGCCCGGCGAAGATGGGCTTTCTATTTGTAGACGTTTACGCCAAAAAGAAAACCAAATTCCTATTGTTATGCTGACCGCCAAAGGTGATGAAGTAGACCGCATTATAGGCCTAGAACTCGGCGCTGACGACTATATTCCGAAACCGTTTAACCCTCGCGAGCTATTAGCACGTATAAAAGCTATTTTACGTCGCCAATCAAAAGAAGTACCAGGGGCGCCTTCAGCGCAGGAGAACTTAATTGCGTTTGGTAAATTTACCCTAAATTTAGCCACCCGCGAAATGAGTGAAGGCGATAACACGGTGTCACTCACTAGTGGTGAATTTGCGGTGCTAAAAGCGTTAGTGTCTCATCCGCGTGAGCCATTAAGTCGTGATAAATTAATGAACTTAGCTAGAGGGCGAGACTACAGTGCGCTTGAGCGCAGTATTGATGTTCAAGTATCACGTCTTCGTAGAATGATCGAAGTCGATGCCGCTAACCCACGCTATATTCAAACGGTATGGGGTTTAGGTTATGTATTTGTTCCTGACGGTGAAAAGTAATCATTATGGGAATGTTTCCGCGTAGTGCGTTTGGACAAACCGTATTTTTGGTTGCCGCTTTGCTGCTTATTAACCAAATAGTTTCCTACGTCACGGTAAGTTTATATGTAGTTAAACCCACCATTGAACAAGTTAATTTAATGCTGGCTAAGCAAATTAAAACCGTGTTTATTGATTGGGAAGATGGCGTTGAAGTCACCGATGAAGTCTCTGAGAAGTTTTTTGAAATAACCGGCATTGAAGTAATGACTCAGCGTGAAGCTATGCGTAATGGTTTAGGCCAAAGTCGTGAGTATTCTGGGCTATCGCGTAGTATGTCTGAGCAATTAAATGGCTTTTCTCGGGTGCGCATTAGTCAAACTGATCCGCTTATTTATTGGGTAGAAGCCCCGCAGGCGCCGGGTTATTGGGTCAAAGTGCCGCTCACCGGATTTAAAGAAAGTAACCTTGAGTTTTTAACCTTTTATCTTTCTAGTATCGGCTTTTTAAGTGTACTAGGAGGTTGGTTATTTGCCAGGCATTTGAACCGACCACTAAAAGCATTACAACAAGCTGCGATAAAAGTAGGGGTAGGCGACTTTAGTACCAAGTTACAAGAGCAAGGGTCGAGTGAGGTTATTGAGGTAACGCGCGCCTTTAATCAAATGTCGCGAGGTATTGCTGCCCTTGAAAACGACCGTCGATTACTTATGGCCGGTGTTTCTCATGATTTACGCACACCGCTTACGCGTATTCGTTTAGCCACAGAAATGATGGTTGATGAAGATGATTATTTACGTGAAGGCATTATTTACGATATTGAAGATATGAATGGCATTATCGATCAATTTATCGAATATTTACGCCATCATAAACGTGAAGAACAAACCTGCGAAGATATTAATGCGCTCCTTGGTGAAGTCGTACAAAGTGAGCTTAAGCATCAACGTGCGATCACGTTTAAACCGAATCCTAATATTGGAAAAATTCCCATAAGTAGTGTCGCGATTAAGCGAGTAGTGACCAATATGATAGAAAATGCACTACGCTACTCAGAGGGTGATATTGAAGTACTCAGTTATTTTAATTCCAATAAAAAATATGTGGTTATTGCGGTTAACGATAGTGGTCCGGGTATTCCTGAAAGCGAGTTGGAGTCTGTGTTTGAACCGTTTAAACAAGGTGATGCAGCTCGCGGTAGTGAAGGTAGCGGCCTAGGCCTTGCAATTATTAAGCGTATTATCGATATGCATGGCGGCAAGGTGGTGCTCTCTAATCGCCCTGAAGGTGGTTTAAGTGCGCAAATATACCTACCAATAAAGGTTACTAATCCAAGCTAATAACGCTATCTGCATGGTTGCAGATAGCGTTAATTTATTATCTAGAGTTCAGATTAACTACTAGAGGGCTTTAAAACGAATGGCTGTACCGCCACTGGTGGCCAATTTTAATGTTAGCTTATCGCTTGCGGTAACAGTGCGTTTTTCAATGCTTAAATCATAAGGATTGTTCTTCCATTCAGCGTTTTTACCGTCTTGGTAGATTTGCGCTTCAAACTGTTTATCTTTATCTAAAAAGTCGAGTTTAATCTCAATGGTGCGGGCATTTTCGTCGGTAACTGCACCTAAGTACCAATCGTTCCCTGAATAGTTATCGCGCTTGCGCTCTTTGCGTGCAAATACAATAAAATCGCCTACTTCGCCATCAAGCGCAATACTTTGCTGCCAATCGGTCGGTACGTCTTGAATGAACTGAAAAGCATCGGGTTTAGCTAAATAATTCCGTGGTAAATCGGCCGCCATTTGAATTGGGCTGTACATTACTACATACAATGCTAATTGCTTTGCTAGTGTTGTTTGTGGGCGATTTGTATCGCCCCCTAAGCCATTAAAGCTCATATCAAAAATACCAGGGGTAAAGTCCATTGGTCCTGCCAGCATACGCGTAAAGGCAAGCATGGGAATGTGTTCTGGTGGATTGGGTGGTGTGCCCCATGCGTTAAACTCTTGACCACGCGCACCTTCACGGGCAATCCAGTTAGGGTAAGTGCGGCGCAGACCCGTGTCTTTTATTGGTTCATGCGTGTTGATGCTTAGCTTGTATTTAGCGGCAAGTTTAATGTTATGTAAGTATTCATTTACCATAAATTGGCCGTCATGCCATTCAAAGCGGGCAATGCCGTTTTCATCTATGCGTTTTATATTGCCACCATCGGCCACATAACCAGTTTTTATTTGGCTTACATTTGATTTTTCGTAAAGCGCAAGAGCATCTTCCATTTGGTCGCGATAATTACTAACATTGCCAGAGGTTTCATGATGACCAATTAACTGCACCCCTTTTTCTTTACCGTACTGTGTAAGCGCTGCAATATCGAAATCGTCATAAGGCTGAGTAAAGCTAAATACATCACCATTATAAAACCAGTCGCCATCCCAACCTGTGTTCCAACCTTCAACTAATACGCCGTCAAAGCCATACTCAGCGGCAAAGTCCATATAGTATTTAGTATTTTTTGTGGTGGCACCGTGTTTTTCTCCACTGCCCCAAGTTGTTTCATTGATGTGCATTCCCCACCAAATACCTACATATTTACCTGGTTTAACCCACGACACATCACCGAGTTTATTTGGCTCATTCAGGTTTAAAATAATATCTGAATTAACTAAGTCTATCGCTCGCTCACCTATTTGAATGGTGCGCCAAGGAGTATTGAATGCGCCGCGCTTCTTAACCGCAATGCCATCAGACCACGGTGTTAAATCGGCACTAAACGTACCTGGGCGACGCTGGTTAAGCACCATCCCTGCATAATCTACCAGAGCTGCTTCATGAATGCTGACATGTACACCGTTACCATTTTTAAAGGTAAAAGGGGTATGAACAAGTGCAGCATCTTGTAAGTCTGTAGTGTTATAGACATATTCATAACGGTTCCAACCGCGAGCAGGTATCCACCATGCGGTGGTTTTATCTTTTGCGGCAATAGCAAATTCGGTCAGTTCTTTAGTAATTTCAGTTTTTTCAAAATCGGCTTGCTTAGGGACTTCATAGCGAAAACCTACACCACTATCAAAGGCTTTAAATCGTACAGTGTATGTGCCAGCGTGGGGCGCAGGTTTATTGAAGGTAACAGCAATTTCATTGTGCTTATCAACAACGGTTTGACGCTCTCCCCAAGGTTGCTGCCATTGGCTATCGGTTTGTGAACGAGTTACTTCACTAATAACAAAGCCGTCATCAAATGGTGCTTGGCTTTTAAACCTAAAACCTAAGCGTGACTGCTCAATAACAGGCTTACCATTAAAGCTAATAGAGTAATGAGGGGATGATGATTGATCAGAAATGGTAATTTTAATTTTTTGATCAGGTGATTTCAGCGTGGCTTCTTTTGCAAAAGCACTGCTTGCAAGTAAAGCAACTAGTAGTAAAGGTAATCTCATTGTGTGTCCTTGATGTCAAACCGTAGGTTATGAGCATAAAGTGATGAACACACTATTACGAGATAGCTGCATACGTATTCAATTAATTAGCTAAAAAAGAGTGTGTTAATTAATCTGCAAAACTTTATGTAATTAGTTCTATAATAAATAAAAAGAATTTAACAAGAAGAAAATATGCTGAAAATTTTACTCGCTATTTTAGGTTGTATCATTGTTTTTAAGAGTAGTGCAGCAACGGTTACTGTTTATAATAACAACCAAAAAGTTCAAGAAAATGTTGTTGTTTGGTTAGCTCCAGATCAAGCCTCTGGCGTGAATATAAATAAATCACTTTTCACTATGACACAAAAAAATCGCCAATTTACACCACATATCTTAGTCGTTGAAAAAAACAGCCAAGTTGAATTTCCTAACGCTGACTCGATAATGCATCACGTGTATTCATTTTCTAAAAGCAAAACATTTGAATTAAAGCTTTATCGAGAACAACCACAAGATCCAATTACATTTGAACAAACAGGAGTTGTGGAGCTTGGTTGTAATATTCATGATTGGATGTTGGGTTACATTGTTGTTGTGGATAGCCCATATTATGCAATCACCAATGAGCAAGGAGTAGCATCGTTCGATATCCCAAATGGAGCCTATAAACTAAATGTTTGGCATGAAGGCTTTAGAGATATTAGCAACATAGAGTCGCAAAAAGTTGTTATAACTAACAATAAATTAAGTTATCAGTTAAAACAAAAACTAACTTTGCCTATTAGGGTTGAAGTTGATGAGTTTGACGATTATGAATAGTCTATTTGGCTTAGCCGTTGTTATTTGCTTGTTGAGTGTTTTTTCAGCCAACGCACAAGTTAAAGGTTTGCTGCAAGTAAGGGCAGTGCAAGCTGATTCACAACTAAGCTGGCAAGAGGGTGGAATTGGTTTATATCGCCATGATGCGGCTAATCAAGGTGTGGTTTTATCACAGGGAATTATTGATTTAAGTGCAGATATAAGTTCTAGTTGGTCTGCCCATGCTGTAGTTAATTTATATCAAGATCCAAAAAGTACCTTGGGGGTTAGTCAGGCTTATCTGCAATATAAACCTTTAGTTCGCAGTGATTATAAATGGCATATTAAAGTGGGTGGCTTTTATCCACAATTGTCATTAGAAAACCCTGATATGGGCTGGTTATCTGCATATAACTATACCAATTCGGCAATTAACTCTTGGGTAGGTGAAGAGCTGCGAACGCTAGGTGTTGAAGCAACAATTAAACGCCCAGCCCGTAATTTTAATAGTGCCCATAGTTTTAGTTTGGTTGGTGCGACATTTAAAGGTAACGATCCTGCGGGGACATTACTCGCTTGGCGAGGCTTTGCTTTGCATGATCGCCAAACAACACTTAATGAGGCTCTCGCTTTTGCGCCTGTTGCGTCTTTAAATACTCCACAGTTACAATTTCAAGCAAACCAAGTTTTACCGTTTGAAGAGGTCGATGGGCGATTTGGTTATTACGTTGGTGGACATTGGGATTATTTAAAAAAGTCTCAGTTGCGAGTGTACTACTATGATAACAATGGTGACCCTGGCGCTCTTAATTATAATACGGGTCAATATGCCTGGGATACTCGATTTTTAAGTGTCGCATGGCTAAATAAAATTACACCGAAAACACGATTAATTATCCAAATAATGTCGGGTGGTACGGCTATGGGTCAAAACCGCGGCGTTGATACTCGATTTTATAGTCATTTTGCATTATTGAGTCATAAAATAAAACGCCACCGTTTCTCAGTACGTTACGATTATTTTGAGGTGACAGACAAAGACGATTGGAAGTTTGACCCTAATGCTAGTCATGGCGAGGGACTAACAGCAACTTGGCGTTATCAGCTTACACCACAATGGCAAATAGGTGTTGAGGGGTCAGCGCTTCATAGCCAAGCAGATAACCGAGTAGCTATGAATAAAGCATTGAGAATATCGCAGCAGCAAATAGCATTAAATGCTCAGTTTCGGTTTTAGTTGGAAGAATAACAAATTGAAACAGATAAGGGCTCTTGTGAGCCCAACTTTGTATTTATGGCTTTTTATTTTTTGTCAAAAGCGCGTTTCATGTAATTAGGTGTTGCGAGTGCACCGTGATGAATGCCGCCATTGTAGTATTCACTATGCTCAGCAATTATGGCTGCGCCGTCTTCTCTAAAACCGTTAAATGCTTCAGATTTGCGAGCTAGCGTCACCGACCACAACCCACTTGGATAAATAGGTTGTGGGAATGGAAGAGTCTGCAAGTCGTTAAAACCAACACTTAGCATAGCTTCGCGCATTTCAACCAGAAGTGGCATATGCATTAATGGCGATTCGCTTTGTTGTACGAGTATTCCACCAGGGCGAAGTGCGTTTAAACAGCTAGTATAAAACGCATGGTTAAATAAACCCTCACCAGGGCCTACCGGATCAGTTCCATCAACAATCACCACATCAATAGAATCACCAGCTGCTTCGCGCATATATTTAATGCCATCGTCAAACATCACAGTGGCACGTGGATCGTTATTTGATTCACATAACTCTGGGAAGTACTTTAACGACATTTGGGTAACTACTTCGTCAATATCGATTTGGGTTACAGTTTCTACACTTGGGTGCTTAAGCACTTCACGTAATGTACCGCAATCGCCGCCGCCAATAATAACCACATTTTTAGGGTTTGGGTGTGCTAGTAATGCTGGGTGGCTGATCATTTCATGATAAAAAAAGTTTTCACGGCTACTCACCATAGTGCAACCATCAATGATCATTAAATTACCAAAGTCTGTGGTTTCAAACATTTCTACTTTTTGAAAAGGAGACTGTTTTTCATCTAACTTTTTGTTAATACGTAATGAAAATGCGCTGCCATCGCGGTCGCTAATTTCAGTAAACCACTTACTTTGATCTAAATTTGCCATAGTTGTTGTTACACTTTTGGTTGAGTATGAAAAAAGGAGGCAATTCTGCCAGTGCTTGCGCTATTGCTCAATCAAATTTTACGCTCTTTAGCGAATAAAGTTAGCTATAAAGAGGGGAAAGTTCAATTTTTGTTAGCTTAGCAGATAGTGACGTATTAAAATGCCCCTTTACACCTAATTTAATAAAGAAGAGTTGCCATGACTTGGGGTTTAGAAACAGCACGTGCTACATACAATGTTGCTCATTGGAGCGATGGTTATTTTGATATTAACGCACAAGGTGAATTGATAGCCTATCCGGATGGCGACCAAACAAAACCTGCCATTTCTTTAAGTCAGCTTACTGAGCAATTTAAACAGCAAGGATTAACCTTACCAGTATTGGTGCGCTTTACCGATATTTTAAAAAACCGTGTAGATACGCTCACCAATGCGTTTACTCAAGCGCGCACTAACCGTGAATATAATGGTAAATACACCTGTGTTTACCCTATAAAAGTAAATCAACAGCGTTCTGTAGTAAGTAAGCTTTTAGCACACCCAAGTGGTTTAGTGGGGCTTGAAGCCGGTTCTAAACCTGAACTAATGGCAATTTTAGGTGTAGCAAAAGAGCCTATTACAATTGTATGTAACGGCTACAAAGACAGTGAGTTTTTACGTTTAGCCTGTATTGGTCAAGCAATGGGGCACAGCGTTAAAATTGTGGTTGAAAAACTCTCTGAGCTAACCACACTGCTGGAAGAAATTGATAATTTAGGTATTGAGCCTGCTATTGGTATTCGCATTCGCTTAAATTCGGTTGGTAAAGGTAAATGGCAAAATACCGGTGGTGAAAAAGGTAAGTTTGGCTTAACTGCAGGACAAGTACTCAGTGCAGTGGAAGTGCTCAAGCAACATAACAAGTTGCATTTAATGCAGATGGTACATTTTCATATTGGTTCTCAAATTGCCAATATTCGCGATATTCATCGTGCTTTGCGCGAGTGTGCTCGCCATTTTGCTGAATTAACTCAATACGGTGTACCGCTCAATACTGTTGATGTGGGTGGCGGGCTTGGCGTTGACTACGAAGGTTCAGGCTCACGTAGTGCTTGCTCAATGAACTACACAGTCGAAGAATATGCGCGTAATGTAGTAAATGCATTTGCCGAGGTGTGCGACCAACATAACTTAGCTCACCCTGCAATTATTACCGAATCTGGCCGTGCTCTTACTGCACATCATGCGGTGCTTATTACCGATGTGATTGATGTTGAAAAAGCGCCAAATCATTTAAACCCAGAACCACCTGTTAAAAACAGTGCCTTAGTATTGGATGAAATGTGGCAGTGTTTACAACGTTTGAACCCGCGTATGGCATTAGAGATTTATCATGATGCAATGCACTTATTTAGTGAAGCACACGATCAATACGTACATGGTTTAGTGAGCATGCTAGAGTGGGCGAAAATAGAGCAGCTTTACTTTACTATTTTACATCGCGTTCGAGCTTCATTAAGCTCTAATGCACGAGCTCACCGCGAAGTGCTGGATGATTTAAACGAAAAACTAGCCGATAAACTGTTTGTGAATTTTTCATTATTTCAGTCGTTACCCGATGTGTGGGGCATTCAGCAGTTATTTCCGGTTATGCCCATCGAAAACCTAACGCAGCCGCTTACTCAGCGCGCTATTATCCAAGACATTACTTGTGATTCTGACGGGCAAATACGTGAGTACGTTGAAGGTGCAGGAATTGAAACCAGTTTACCTATTCCTGAATATACACAAGGTCAGCAGTATCATATTGCGATGTTTATGGTAGGGGCATACCAAGAGATTTTAGGTGACTTACATAACCTATTTGGTGATACCGATTCAGTTCATGTTGAGCTTAATGAGCAAGGATATGTATTAACCAATGCCATTAAAGGTGACAGCGTTAAGGATGTATTAAAATTTGTTGATTATGATAGCGAATTATTAGCTGATAACTTTGCCACTCAGATTAATAAACTTGATGTATCAGAGCACTGTAAAGAAGGTTACTTAGCCGAGCTTAATGCAGGGCTTGAAGGCTACACCTATTTTGAAGATTAATTTAGTTGCATAGTTAAGCGCGGTCATTTGTGGTTGCGCGATGTTTAAAGGAATAGAAGTAATGTCAGTTATTCGCAGTGTATTTAGTATTTTCTTTTACACAATAAACACTCTTTTTTGGTTTGTGCCTATTTTTATTTGTGGCATCGTTAAGCTAATCCCAATTAAGGGACTTCAAAAATTAATGAGCTGGACAGCCAAGCAATGTGCCTCTATTTGGGTGACGTTTAACACGCTAAATCAAACGTTATTAACGCCAACAAAGCTAAATGTAACCGGTCTAGAAGAGCTAAAATTGAAAGATTGGTACCTAGTTATCGCGAACCACCAAAGCTGGGTGGATATTTTAGTGTTACAACGAGTGTTTAACCGCAAAATACCTTTTTTAAACTTCTTTTTGAAAAAAGAGTTAATTTACGTGCCTGTTTTAGGTTTATGTTGGTGGGCGCTCGACTTCCCTTTTATGACCCGCACCAGTAAAAGCCAATTAAAAAAGAACCCCAAGTTGCGTGGTAAAGATCTAGAAACTACCCGTAAAGCGTGTGAAAAATTTAAAGAAATGCCGGTTAGTGTGGTTAACTTTGTTGAAGGTACGCGTTTTACAGCGCAAAAGCATGCGCGCCAAAATAGCCCGTTTCCTCACTTACTTAAACCGAAAGCGGGTGGTGTGGCGTTTGTAATGCAAGCTATGGGTGAGCAAATTTCTAAGGTGGTAAATGTCACTATTCATTACCCTGAGGGCATTCCTACTTTTATGGATTTTGCAGCCGGTAAAGTAAAACACATTGATGTACATGTTGAAGTAAAAGGCGTTAGTGACGACTTAATTGGTGATTACACTAATGATCCGGACTTTAGAGTCCGTTTTCAAACGGAATTAAATCGCGTGTGGGAAGAAAAAAACCAGACGCTCGTTAATTTAAAACAAAAATAAAAAATGAGCTGACAGTTATGCTAAAAAAATGGTTACCTAATTGGTTAAATGGCTTAATTGTTGGCTGTGTTTTATTTGCTAATTTAATAATATTTGGCGCATTAGTACTTATCCTAGGGTTAGTTAAATTGGTTTTGCCCATACCCGTAGTAAGTAAATTATTACACGGTGCGTACAAGGGGTGGTGTAAAGGTAACCGCTTAGGACTGTGGCTAGGCTGTAATGATATTAAAGTTAATATTAGTGGGGAAGTAAATGCCAATAGTTGGTATTTGCTAATCAGTAATCATATTAGCTGGCTTGATATTGCGGTATTAAGCTCATTAAATGCATTACCAGCTCCTAAGTTTTTTTTAAAAGATGAGCTTAAGTACGTGCCATTTATAGGCACTGGTGCGTGGGCAATGGGTATGCCCTTTATGAAACGGGTGAGCAAAGCGCAATTGGCTAAAAATCCCAATTTAAAAGGCTTAGATGTCGAGCGCACTAAGCGCAGTTGCCGTAACTTTCGTCATCATCCTACAACCATAGTTAATTTTGTAGAAGGTACACGTTTTACTGCGCAAAAGCATAAGCATCAACAAAGCCCTTTTCAGCATTTATTAAAGCCTAAGGCTGGTGGAACTGCTTTTGCCTTAGAAGTTTTAAACGAGCAATTTGACGCTATGCTTAACACTAGTTTAGTGTATAGCGGTAAGTCAGATCATGTGTGTCGTAATATTTTAAAAGGCGAACTAGAGTCTATTAATATTACAATTGAGGTGATGCCAATAAATACACAGATGATTGGCAGTTACCAAACAGATCACGCATTTAGAGCCGAGTT
This sequence comes from Pseudoalteromonas sp. S1608, assembly GCF_005887265.1. GTDB lineage: Bacteria > Pseudomonadota > Gammaproteobacteria > Enterobacterales > Alteromonadaceae > Pseudoalteromonas > Pseudoalteromonas undina. The sequence continues at coordinate 34,951 of NZ_PNDK01000025.1, read as the reverse complement.
TCAGCAATATTTAAATAATTTATGGACAAAAAAAGATAAGCAATTAAGCGCTCTTCATATTCAGCAAGCTAGTACTGAATTAACTCCCAGTAAGGAAATTGAAATACCATGACCAAAACACACCTACAGGAGCTAATTACTCCTTGGTTTGAAAAAGTCCCCGATGCTTTTTTTCTCAGTGCAATCACGGCCTCATCCATTGGCATCCTTTCTTTATTATTTGTTTACTTATTTACGCGTCGCTTAATGTTACCGGGTATTCAAAAGGTGGTGACTAAACTCTCGCCTGAGCGTATTGGTTCATTGTCACCTATGTTGACTAAGCTCAATAAACGAGTTGCCTGCTTGCTATGTTGTGTACTTTTTTTAGCCACATTTGACAGTATTTATCCCGTTAATGCAATTGCCCAAGAGATCCTTAAAACCATTGGCCAAGCATTATTAATTATCTATATAGGCTTTATTATTAGCAGCATAGTGAGCATTGCTGGCGCTATTTATAACCAATTAGATTTTGCCCGCGAAGTGCCTATTCAAGGGCTAATTCAAGTGGTTAAGCTGATCACCTTTATTGTGTGTTCAATATTAATTGTTAGTATTGTGCTTGAAAAATCGCCGACTTATATTCTCTCTGGTTTTGGTGCGATCGCCGCTGTTACTTTATTAGTATTTAAAGACACCATATTAGGTTTTGTCGCCAGCATTCAAATTGCCGCTAATCGTTTAGTGACCTATGGGGACTGGATCCAAGTAGATAACTACGGCGCCGATGGCGAAGTAATTGATTTAGGACTTAATACTGTAAAAGTGCGTAACTGGGACAACACCATAACGACTATACCCACTTATATGCTGGTGGCCGGTTCATTTAAAAACTGGCGCGGTATGCAAGAATCTGGTGGGCGACGTATTAAACGTTCTTTAAACATTGATATGAACAGCATCTTTTTAGTTGATGATGACTTTAAAGCGCAAATAGAAGCGGCAATACCACTGCAAGAATATATTCGACTAGGCACACTTCCCGATCCGGTGTCTAACTTAGGGTTATTTCGTCGCTATGCAGAGGGTTACTTAAAACAACACAGTAAAATCAATACCTCGCTCACACTCATGGTGCGTGAACTACAACCGCTTAACCATGGCCTCCCGATTGAGTTTTACTGCTTTAGTGAAGACAAACGTTGGATATCGTACGAGCATTTACAAGCTGAAATTATGGATCATTTACTGGCCGTATTACCGGTGTTTGGACTGCGCGCTTATCAAAGTGTCAGTGGGCAGTTAAGCCCAGCTGACGGGGTGAATATGGCGGGCAAACCTAGTATTAAAGTGCCCAATAATGCTGTCCAAGGCCAGCACCAATAAACAGTAGTAATAGCCACCAAATAGGTGGCTTTTTCATACGTAGCCACGCAAATGCAGCAATCACTAATGCAATATGCCACACACTATTAATAGCTGAAGTCCAAATGGGCGAATACAATGCTGCAGCTAAAAAACCAACCACGGCGGCATTAAGCGCGGCAATTGAGCTGGCAAAGCGGGGCTTACTGGCTAAATTAATCCAGCTTTTCTGAAATGCCAACATCAGTAAAAACCCTGGGGTAAATATCAATAATGTAGCTATAACTGCGCCCATTATTGGCTGCTCGGTATTTAGCTGCGCGCCTAAGTAGGTGGCTATTGTAAACATAGGCCCAGGTATAGCCTGAGCACTGGCGTAAGCCGTTAAAAATTGATCATCACTTAACGTTGGCACACCCGCTTGAAGTACTGGCAACACAACATGCCCGCCACCAAATACCATAGCACCAGCTTGGTAAAAAGGCGCAAATAACGCAAATTCTTGCCCTATTGGAATAAAGCTAACTCCAAGCAGTAGCGCAAATAAACTAAGTGCAACCCAGTTAACTTTCCCCTGATCACTGCTAGTTTGCTGTGATAAATCACTTAATTTTAAGAGTGGCCAGATAGCGCCGACTGCGGCTGCAATAAGTAAAATAATAATTTGTGTACCTAACATCGGCAGTAGAACAAGAGTTAGGGTGCTTATAACTGCAATTAGCTTAAGGATTAGGTTGCTGCAAAAGCTTTTGGCCATACTAAGGGTCGCATCGGCAACAATCACTACAGCAAAGAGCTTCAATCCGGTGATCACAGCAAAATAAACGGCGTCAAATTGGTGAGCACTAATAGCAAGCAGTGTCATTATTAAAAAAGAAGGCAAGGTAAAACCAATAAATGCGGTGATGCCACCGAGTACACCTGCACGCTCTACTCCAATTGCAAAGCTAACCTGACTAGAGCCAGGGCCAGGCAGAGCTTGGCTGAGGCTTATTAGCTGTGAATAGCGACTGATACTTAACCAGCGCAGCGAATCAACAAAGTGATGTTTAAAGTAACCTAAATGGGCGGCAGGGCCGCCAAAACTCATGCAGCCAAGCAAAAAAAACTGCCTAAAAATCGCAATTAACATAGTGGCCATCGCCTTTTTGATAAATCATTAAATTGTCACAAATAAGTATGACATTTTTATGAAGCGCTATCATTGGTCCGTATGAAGTAAGTAATAATATGTGTTTTACGTTACTCTTCATTTTTGGTTCATACAAATGTTTGCATAATTGCAACAATAAATTCTAAATGAATAGGAAATCACCATGACGTTAACTAAATCACTTTTAAGTGTCACTGTAGTTGCTGTATTACTTTCTGGCTGTGAAATGAATAACACAGGTAAAGGCGCCGCGATTGGTGCCGCAGCAGGAGGGATTTTAGGTAAGGCGACAGGTAACCACAAAGATAAACGTATTTTTATTGGTGCAGCTATTGGTGCGCTAGCGGGGGCAGCTGTAGGTGATTACATGGATAAACAAGAAGCTGCTTTTCGTGATGAACTAGCAGGTTCGGGAGTTGAAGTGGTACGTGAAGGTGATAACTTACGCTTAGTGATGCCCTCTAATATTACGTTTGCGACTGATCAATCTTATATTTCATCGGGCTTTCATGACACTCTAAATGCGATAGCAAGTGTAATGAATAAATACGAAAAAACCTACTTAAGTGTTGAAGGCCACACCGACAGCACGGGCAAAGATAGTTACAACATGACTCTTTCAAAGCAGCGTGCACAAAGCGTAAAAAATTACTTGGTAAACCAACAAATTATGGCTGCACGAGTAAGCACGAGCGGCTTTGGTGAATCACGTCCAATTGCCACTAACGATACCGCGAATGGTCGCGCGCAAAACCGCCGCGTCGAAATTCAAATAGTGCCTAATACACAAGGTTAATAGCTAAAACCGCGCAAATGCGTGGTTTTGCATATTTTAATGGCACTTTTGCCTGCGTTAGCTGTCACAAATAGTTCTTCGGTAAGGACATATTTATGGCAGCGTGGCGCACGGCAATTATTTTATCAATATGTTTACACGGATTAGTTTTGCTTTTTGTTGCCACATTAAAAGCACCTGACATAAAACCACCGCAATCAACCCCCATTAAAGCTTATATGGTAAGTGTGCCAGCTAAAATTAAAGCAACACAACAAGTCCCTCAACAACGCGCTCATACAAATAAACATACAGAAATTAAATCTATTGAGCCTATTAATGCAACCCAATCAAAACCACTAAATATTAATTATAAAAAAACAGAGAAAACGACTAAGCCGCTAAATACCACCACGGAAAATACTCAGCCTGTAATTTTAAAGCCTTATAAAAAGATCGATTTAAACAAAGGACTCAACAGTATTTTACAGCAACAAACTGGCTATTCTGATACTGCAAAGAGTGACCCTCAGAAAAAGCGTATTACAGTTTCAAAAGAGCATGCAGGCAAGGTAAAGTCACTATTAAAAATAGAGCAGCAAAATATGCAATTTACCACTTATCGACGAGGTGATAGCTGTTTTAGAAAGGTATCCGTTGGTGCAGGGGTTATGCCAAAAAATGACTTGCCCGAAAGTTACATAGCTGGTGTAAAGTGCGATAAAACTAAGCTAACTGAGGCTTACGATACCGCAATGAATAAATGGCTTAAAAAGAAGTAGCAACTAAAATGCAATCAATCTAAATTAAACTGTAATTCACATAGTTTTTGATACAAAGGGTTACTTGCCATTAATTGCTGATGAGTGCCTGTAGCTTTTATTTCGCCATTTTCCATTACTACAATCATATCGGCATGTTTTACCGTGGCCAGTCTATGGGCAATAATCAGCGTTGTTCTATTTTGCATTAAGTGTTCAAGTGCGGCCTGAACATGATGCTCGCTTTGCGCATCAAGCGCGCTGGTAGCCTCATCAAGTAGCAGTATCTCTGGGTCTTTTAAAATGGCGCGAGCAAGAACAATACGTTGCTTTTGCCCACCCGATAGCCTTACACCTTGCTCACCTAAGAAGCTGTTATAGCCTTGTGGTAACTGTTTTATAAATTCATCGGCATGGGCATGTTTAGCGGCTGCATAAACTTGCTCGTCACTGGCGCTTTGGTTGCCATAGCGAATGTTATGCATAACATCAGAGCTAAATAAAATCGGGTTTTGTGCCACCATCCCCATTTTGTTGCGTAAGGTGTTTAACGACAACTGTTTAATATTTATATTATGAAACTTAATCGCTCCGCTAGCAGGGTCATAAAAACGCTGTAACAGTTCAAACAAGGTGGTTTTACCGGCACCTGAAGGGCCAACAATAGCCACGGTTTTACCTGTTTCAATATTTAAGCTGATATTATTTAATGCGCTTACATCTGGGCGAGAAGGGTAATTAAAACTAATACCTTCAAGTGAAATTGCACTGTTACTTGTTGTTGCATGTAACTGATCATCTTGTGGAATTTCAGGATTTTGTATTTTACTTTTAACGGCGAGCAGTTCAAGCAGTCGGGCAGCTGCCCCTGCGGCACGTTGTAGTTCACCATAAACCTCAGCAACGGTTGCTACCGACATGGCCACCATAATGGCATAAAACACAAAAGCACCGAGTTCACCGCCCGTCATAGTGCCTGCGAGCACATCACTACCGCCTACCCAGAGCATGGCACTAATAGCACTAAAGGTAAGAAAAATAACTGCTGCAATTAAAAACGAGCGCTGTTTAATGCGGCTTTTGGCAACATTGAAGGCCTTTTCGGTTTCATTAGCAAAAGCAGATTGCTCTTGCTGCTCATGGCTATAACTCTGTACCACTTTTATGTTTTGAATGATCTCACCCGCGTAGGTGCTGATATCTGCAATCGCATCTTGGCTAGAACTTGCAAGTTTGCGTACCTTTTTACCAAAAACTAACATAGGCACCAGTACTAAAGGGACGCAGGCCACGACGACTAAGGTAAGCTTTAAATTAGTAACAAGTAGCATAATTAAACCACCGACTAACATTAGCGCGCTTCGCAGCGCCATAGAAAATGATGAGCCGATAATAGATTGTAATAAGGTAGTGTCGGTGGTGAGTCGCGACATCAGCTCGCCGCTGCGATTTTCTTCAAAGTAACTCGGATGCAAGGTAACAATACGATTGAATACAGCTTTTCTAATGTCATTACTGACTCGCTCGCCAATCCACGACATTAAATAAAATCGGCTGAATGTACCCACTGCCAATAAACTGATCAAGCCAATTAATACCAAAACAGCTTGTTGTAATTGCGCTTGCGAGCCGGCAATAAAGCCATGATCAATCACAAACTTAACGCCTTGACCTAGCGATAAATTAACCCCTGCGGTGGCAAGTAATGCTACTAGAGCCCCTAAAACCACCCATTTATAAGGCTTAATAAAATTGAATATAGGGAATAAAGCGCTAAAGGCGGCTTTATCTGAAGCAGGCTTGTCTGTAGGCATAGTAGATTCTTATTGATGATTAAGGTATAGATATGGCATCAATAGATTAAAAATCAATAGTATTAAAAATCATCAATAGGGAAAAATTATGACAACTAAACAGATAACAGGCGAGTTTACCGTTACTTTAGCGCCTATAGAAGGGTATGCACATGGACAGCAAGGCGTTAATTTAGGTCGGATGTCGATTGATAAACAATTTACTGGCAGCTTAACGGCAACTAGCCAAGGCGAAATGCTTAGCGCCATGACTCCCACCCAAGGCAGCGCTGGTTATGTTGCAATAGAGCAAGTGATAGGCGAGCTTGAGGGCAAGAAAGGCAGTTTTGTACTGCAGCATTTTGGTACTATGGACAAAGGCCAAGACAGCTTAATTTTAAAAGTGGTGCCCGACTCAGGCACTGATGAGCTCGCAGGATTAACAGGCAGTATGGCGATACGCATAGAGCAAGGTATTCACCATTATGATTTTAAATACAGTCTATAAAGCAGGTATTTATAATGCAAAAAGTAATCGAATTCAGAAAGGCCCGTTTTTTGGGTGGGGTAGATATAGTCGCACTAAATGATCGCATACTGGAATTAAACCAAGATGGCTGGAAAGTAATAAACGCAGTGCCATTGACAGGCTTTTATGGGCAAGTGCATGGTTATGCATTACTTATTGAAAATGAAGAAATATAAGGGTTACTAATGGCGTTATCATTATGGTTGAGCTTAGCACTGGTGTGCATGATGGGGGCGATGTCTCCCGGGCCCAGTTTAGCTGTGGTATTAAAACATAGCTTAAGCGGTGGCATGAAAAATGGCATGCTGGCAGCGTTAAGTCATGGTTTTGGAGTGGGCTTATATGCCGCAGCTTCACTGTTGGGATTAGGTGCATTGATGTTGCAATTTCCTACTGTGTACCAATTTTTAGTGTATTTAGGGGCAGCCTATTTAGCATATTTAGGTTTGAAAATACTATTTTCAAAGCCCAACGACAGCGAGCTAAACATTCAGCAAAGCGACATGAGCAGCTCTAAGGCGTTACAAGATGGCTTTGCCATTGCATTTTTAAACCCCAAACTAGCAATTTTCTTTTTGGCGTTATTTTCACAATTTATCGACCCAGAGAACCTTACTTTAAATATTGGCGTTATTATGTGCTTAACGGTTTTTGTGATAGATACAGGCTGGTATTTATTGGTGGCTTTACTTACTGAGGTGTCTAAAAAGCGCTTTGGTTTTACTAAGCAAAATATCTGGTTAGATAGGCTGTTAGGTGCGGTATTTATCGCGCTTGCGATTAAAGTAGTTATTGGATTTTAACTATCAAATTGATTGAATTGCGTACAGTTGGTAATTAATGTAACTTAAAAAAACTATAATTTAAAAGTGATAAAACGATGTCTAATATAATTTTAAAAAGTGCTACTTTTGATAACAAAGTCAAACAGTACTGGATGTGTTTAGCTGCAATATTTAGCCTTTTTCCAGTTGTAACTATTGTGCTTTTACCCGTTGTATTACTTTTAGTGTGGTTAGTCGCAAGTCGAGTATTAGCCGCTATGTCGGCCGATTTACTAGAGCGCAAGCTAGTGGTGAAGCGCGGTATTTTATTTAAAGAAGAAAAATCGATTCCACTAGAAAAAATCACTGATGTCGGGTTGAGTCAGGGGCCGCTAATGCGCATGTTTGGTCTATACCGGTTAAGTTTTGAAACAGCAGGGCAGTCGGGACATGGTGCGTTGGTATCGTTACTTGGGGTAGTTGATGCCAGTGAATTTCGTGAAGCCATTTTGACTCAAAAAGATAACCTCACGGCAGAACAACCCGTTCAAGTAAAACAAGACGAGCCACAAAGCCAAGTCGAACTTATTCGCTCGCTGGCCTACAGTGTAAAAAATATCGAGCAAATGTTAGTTACTTTATTGGATGAGAAAAAGTAACCAACAGCTCTCTTTGAAAACAGGTTATTTTTATTAAACCAATCTAAAGAAGTTATGAGCCTTAGATTGGTTTTTTCATGTCTGCAGTAATTTACCCTTGTATTATAGGCTGACCTGCTAGCATACGTAATTCTTTACTGCGCTCGGCTTGCATTTCATAAGAGGTAGTTTTGATGCTACTTACGTAATTCCACTTAGCGCTTGCTTGTTCTTGAGTGAAGGTCACGGTTAAGTAACCTCTATCGACTAAGTTGTTATAGATAAGATCATTAACCAATAATGGGATTACTTGCTCCATTTGTGCCGTAACTTCAGGGCCCTGTGTATTTAGTGCTAAGTATTTTTCAAGACCTGGCGAAGACACTGAAGAGGTGGCAAACTCAACTCCCGCATTTTGTGATGCGGCTATTGGATTGCTCGCATCAGTTTTTAATTGCCCAGCCCAACCATTGTGAGTATCGCCGGCTAACACTACTAAGTTTTTTTGTGCAGCAATAGCTGTACCAAGCAGTACCTCACGCTCATAGGCGTAGCCGTCCCAGGCATCTAAATTGTAAGGTGCGGTGGTATCAACACGCGCACGTTCTGCATCAGTTACTGTTGGATCACCGGCTAGAATGCGGCCTTTAATTTGTGCCAGCTCAGCAAATAATGCTGATGCTTGAGCAAGCAGGGCACCAGTGTCAGCACCATTTGCTTGGCTTACCTGCAGGCTCACTAAAAGCTGTAGCACTTCAAACGGCAAGTGCATCTTGGTCATTAACACTTGTTGGCCAAGTACTTGCCATTTTGAACTTGAGGTTGTCATACCATCGGTGAGCCAGGTTAGTTGTTCACTACCCAGTAATGCGCGTGTGGGTGAACTAACAGCACTAACAAAATCGCTTTGTCCTTGTGCGCTGGTTAAATCAAAATCACCGTAGCTTAATTGTTCATCACGCGCGAGCACACGGGTATCTAGCATGTATAGCGACACTAAATTACCAAATTCAAAACGACGATAAATACGTTCTTTATCAGCTACATTACGTAAAGGCATCCATTCAAAGTAGGCTTGTAGGGCATGTAGTTTACGTTCGCTAAATTCACTTTCACCGTCATTATGGTTTTCTGCACCTTCACGCCAAGTATCATTAGTAACCTCATGGTCGTCCCATATTGTTATAAAGGCGCAATTACTGTGAGCTGCTTGTAAATTGCTATCGGTGCGGTAGTGGGCATAGCGTTTACGATAGTCAGTTAAGCTAATAATTTCATTGCTGTTATCTTCAGGTAGTAAACGACCTAAGCTACTTGCGTCTTCAGTAGCGTAGCCATTATTTCCATATTCGTATATGTAATCGCCTAAATGGAGTACCGCATCTAAGTCAGGTTGCTTTGCTATTTCACCATAAACATGAAAAAAGCCAGCAGGATAATTGGCGCACGACACAACTGCCAGCTTTACTTTATCAATATTGCCTGTTGGTAATGTTTTACCTGAGCCAATAGGGGAGGTTTTGCCGTTAGAAATAAAGCGGTAGTAGTAATTGGTATTAGCGTCTAGACCTTGTAAGTCCACTTTAAGGGTAAAGTCTGTGGCTGCACTTATATAAGCTTCGCCATCGTGACTAATCGCACTAAAGTTTTCGTCTGTCGCGGCTTGCCATTGCACTTTAATGCTGCTGGTAGCTGGATCTTTTGGTGTTACACGAGTCCATAAAATTAGGCTATCTGCTAGCGGATCGCCACTGGCAACGCCATGATCAAAGCTAATCTCAATGAAATCATCATCGTCGTCAAACCGACAACCTGTTAACCCTAATGATATAACAGCAACACCAAATCCTGCCGCCGAGGCCTTTAAAAAACTTCTTCGTGTAAACGTCATTACTCTGTACCGTTAATTCAAAAGTACGAGCTTATCCGACCAGTATGACTTTTATATGAAGTTGTGATGCCAGTTATATTAAAATACTTGGCAAATTTGCTCAGCTTTACAAGTAATAACTGTGACGTTTTCGTAGCCCACTCGGGTCAGCGCTTCAGCACTTAATGTTGCACGCGCGCCACTAGCGCAATGTAAGTAAATAGGACGGGCTGCGTCTTTTTCTATTTCCATAAGTTTCATTTCAAGTAACCCGCGTGGAATGTTAATTGCGCCAGTAGCTGCTTTGGTGGCATGTTCAGCGGGTTCACGCACATCAATCAGTAAGCCTTTATTTTGCTCAAGTTCTTTCTTTGCTTGTTCGGCATCAATACGGCGCTGATTAGGGGTAATAATTTTTAGTAAATCTGGAATAGGGGTTAGCATGGTGTTTATTCCTTAAAGCCAAGTTTGCGTAATAGAGTGATCATTGGGCACCAGCTAGTAAAAGCTGATTGAATTAAGTTTACTGCGATAAAAGCTGTAAAGTAAATCCACTTAGGATCATGATAAGTTTGTAATAAGAGCGACACAATAATCATTATGCCAGCGATTAATCTGAGTGCATTGTTTAGTTTCATTATAGTAGGCCAGTTATTTAGTTCAGTACAGCCACTATATTAGATATATCTATATTAGTAAAATCTAATATTAGACTTTTCTAATCTAACGTCCTATACTCAGGCTCTATTTTAGAATAAGAGCATAATATGAATATTGACTTTACTGCCATGGCCGGCAATGTAGAACAAGCTGAGCAGTTATTAAAAATTTTAGCCAATAAAAATCGCTTAATGATTTTATGTTCTTTGCAAGATTCCGAAATGAGCGTATCACAGCTTAATGAAGCCGTGCCATTAGCGCAGTCTGCGTTATCTCAGCACCTAGCAGCGCTACGTAAAGCAAACATTGTGGCTACGCGCCGCGAGAGCCAAACCATTTATTATCGTGTCATTGATGAAAATGCGGTCGTTTTGCTTGGTACCTTGTATGGGTTATTTTGTAAGGGCTAAGTGCAATGAGCTTAATAGACAATGCGGTAAAAAGTAGTTTAAGTGGTCGCATTCCGATTGTTATTTTTGTGATGTCTTTGTTACTTGGGGTATTTGCACTAAATCAAACACCTCGAGAAGAAGAGCCGCAAATTACTGTGCCCATGCTCGATATTTATGTATCAGCACCTAACGTTGAGGCGCCTGAAGTCACTAGGTTAGTAACACAACCGCTCGAGAAGTTACTGGCTCAGCTGGTGGAAGTTGAGCATATTTACTCAACCACACAAACTAACAGTACAGTGGTTACGCTGCGTTTTGAAGTAGGGCACAACCGCGAACAAGCTATTTTAGATACCTATGCAAAATTAAATAGTTATCAGCATACAATGGCATCGGTGATCGAAAGTTGGCAAATTCGTCCAATAGAAGTAGATGACGTGCCTATTGTGATGTTAGGCCTCTACAGTAAAGACCCGCAACTCTATGGTGATTATGAACTAACTCGTTTTGCTAACGAAATTGCTAATAGTTTACAACGCATTGAGCATACCAGTGAAGTTAAAGTAATTTCGGGGCGTACGCGTACTCTTATCATCAATTTAAATGCCAGCGCACTGGCTGCCCATCAAACCACGGTAAACGATGTTTTTTACGCATTAAATGTATCAAACCAACTCACCCAAGTAGGGAGTGTGGTTGATAATCAGCAGCAAATTGCAATTCAGGCAGGTGATGTACTAAGAACACAATCAGCGGTAGAGCAATTAGTTGTTAATGTGGTTAATGGTAAAAGTGTTTACTTGATGGACATTGCAACAGTCAGCGATGGCCCTAGTGAAACTGAGCATTACCAATGGTTAGCGCAATCTACTGATCAGCAGCAGCTGCCTATGGTTACTTTAAGCGTAGCCAAGCAAACAGGGACTAATGCGGTTGCTGTTGCAAATGATGTTCATACCACGATGAATGAACTTGCAAATACCTTACTGCCACCAGAAGTTAGCTATACAGTACTTAGAGATTATGGCCAAACTGCGAATGAAAAAGTAAATAACCTCACATCAAGTTTAGTGTTTGCAGTGTTTACTGTGGTGATATTTGTTGGCGTGTTTTTAGGTTGGCGTCCTGCCGTAGTGGTTGGGCTGGCGGTTCCTATTTGTTATGGCATTACACTCTCATTAGATTTTGCATTTGGTTACACCATTAATCGGGTGACCTTATTTGCGCTTATTTTATCATTAGGCTTACTGGTAGACGACCCTATCACGGGGATTGATAATATTAGTCGCTTTATAAATAATAAAGGCGATAAAAAACAACATGTTGTTGGCGCAATGAGCGAAATTCGAAATGCCTTGCTTATGTCTACACTCACCATTATGGTGGCGTTTATTCCACTGGCGTTTATTACCGGAATGATGGGGCCATACATGGCACCCATGGCGTTTAACGTGCCCATTAGTGTCATGGTGTCTACTTTGGTAGCTTTTTTTGTCACTCCTTGGCTGGCAATGAAATTGCTTAAACCAAACACCTTAGAACAACCTGATCTTGAACCTAAAGCGGGTTTATACCAAAGACTACTCAGTCCATTACTTGCCTCAAAAGGGCGAGCTAAATGGGTGCTATGGATAACGTTAGGATTGTTTATTATCAGCGCCATGTTACCCGTGATGCGCTTGGTGCCATTAAAGCTCCTGCCTTTTGATAATAAAAATGAGCTGCAAGTACTTATAGATATGCCAGAGGGTACTAGTCTAGAGAGCACGGCTGCATTTACTAAGCAGATTCAAACCCTCACATGGCAGTTAAATGAAGTAAGTGAAATAGCCGCATATATTGGGCAGCCCTCCAGTATGGATTTTAATGGCATGGTGCGTGGTTATTATCGCCGTGAAGCCGCTAACTTAGCAGAGCTCAGAGTATTGCTGGTGGATAAATCAGCACGAGATCATCAATCGCATGGTGTGGTTATGCGGCTACGCGAACAACTTGCTCCTTTAGCAAAAAATGGCATTGTTATCAAAGTGGTCGAGGTACCACCTGGGCCACCGGTATTGAGCACTTTAGTTGCTGAAGTGTATCGTGACCCCTTTGTTGATAAGCATACCCACAGGCAGGCAGCTCAAAATGTTGTTGCACGTTTACGCCAAGAGCCTCATGTTGTTGAGGTTGATACCTCTTTGGTTGCTTCTGCGCCATTACAGCGTTTTATTACGGATAAGACCAAAGCAGCGCTCAGTGCTGTTGCTACCCAAAATATTGCACAAACACTCAGTATTGCTTCGCAGGGGCAACAGGTTGGTGTGTTGTATGTAAGCAATGAAACTCAGCCGATTCCAATACAATTACAATTGCCTTATAGCGAACGTAATCAGCTTTCACAATTACTTGCGCTGCAAGTAAGAGGGGATAGGGACTTAGCTAAAACCAGTAATGAGTTAGGTATAACAAGTGCACCAAGGCCTTTAGTATCGCTTTCAGAGCTGGGAGAGTTTAAACCATTAAACGTGGCCGACACACTAATGCGTAAAGATCAGCGTGACGTTATTTATGTGATGGCGGAACTAAATGGACGCACGCCTGCAGAGATTATTGCGGATGTAAATGCCGATTTAAACGTAAGTGATCATGGGTTTGAAAAAAGCGTATGGTTAACACGGCACTTTTTTAATAATGGCGGAACCGCGCCATGGCAATTACCGCAAGGAACTGATGTTAACTTTAGTGGTGAAGGTGAGTGGCGTATCACCATTGATGTGTTCAGGGATATGGGCATTGCTTTTGCCTTTGCGCTCAGTGCTATATTTATTATTTTACGCATTCAAACTCAATCTGTTAGTTTGTCGCTGATTATTATGTCGGCCATTCCATTAACTGTGATTGGTATTATGCCTGGGTTTTGGTTACTCAATCAATTTGGTGAACGCACCATAGCGGGGGCTCCTGAGCCGGTATTATTTACCGCTACTGCGATGATAGGCATGATTGCCTTAGCAGGTATTGTCGTTCGTAACTCACTTATTTTAGTCGAATTTATTAACCAAGCACGAACTCAGGGGATGGCAATAAAAGAGGCACTTATTGCTGCAGGGGCGGTACGAATGCGCCCAGTATTATTAACCGCCGGAACTACTTTGTTAGGTAACTTAGTGATCACACTTGATCCAGTATTTAGCGGATTAGCCATAGCAATTATTTTTGGCATCGTGGCGTCTACCGTATTTTCGTTATTTGTTGTACCGCTTGTTTATTATTTAGTGTTTACAAACCCAGAGGAAGAAGCACATGCAGGGTAAATCAAAAGTTTTAGGCGCAATCAGTGCATTGGTTGTAGTTATTGTAGCAGTGCTATACATGGCCGGTAGCTTTAGTGATAAACAACCTGCAGGGTTAAAAGAGATGCCAGTTACTCAATATCAAGGTGAGGTGGTCACTGTTGAGCTGCAAACTATTTCGCGAACAGAGCATGTACCGGGGAGTGTAATTGCGAAACAAAACACCCAAATTTCGTCAAATGTAATGGCACAAGTAAAGCAATTCAAAGTACGTGCCGGTGATAAAGTTAATCAAGGTGACTTATTGATCACCCTTAAGCAAGATGACTTTAAAGCGATGCTGGCACAAAGTGAGGCAAATATTAATGCGGTGCAAGCCTCATTAAACCAAGCTAAAAAGCAACTTATTAGAGTAACTGAGTTACAGGCAAAAGGGTTAGTACCAGTGAGTGAGCTTGATGATGCTAAAGCAAAATTTGATAACTTAACTGCCAACTTAGCTGGAGCAAAGCAGCAGCAAACCCAGGCGCAAGTATCACTTAACTACACGCAAATTAAAGCCCCTATATCTGGTGTCGTTGTTGAGCGTTTAGCTGAACCTGGCGATACAGCTACACCTGGCATACCGTTGTTAACGCTTTACAATCCAAAGCAACTTCAACTTGCCTTTAATGTACGAGAGCAACAAGCAGTAAGGCTTAAATTAGGCGATCGTTTAAACGTGAGTTTACCTTCGCTCGATATGACAACAGCTGCCAATATCAGTGAAATTATACCTGTTGTTGATAACGCTGCACGTAGCTTACTTATACGACTAGAAATTGAACCACAGCCAGGGATGATCCCTGGGTTATATGCACAATTGCATTTACCGTTTGAAAGCACCCAAGGTGTACTGGTAAACCCTCGTTGGATCCATGATTTTGGACAGCTTAGTATGATGTATGTCATTAATGCAGACAAAATTGAGCGTCGTTTTGTACGCTTAGGTGAGCAGTTTGATAATCAGCAACATGTTATTACGGGCCTTAAGGCTGGCGATAAAATAGCAGTGGATTATCAACCAATAACTAAATAACCAGAGTTCGGGTTAAATAAATGTGGCTATTTCATCCAGCGATTTTTTATCAAGTGCATGCAGAGGCACCGTTGCATGCTCATCGGGGTAGCCTGCAATTAATAGCATATAAGGACGTTCGTTGTCTTTATCACGGCCACAAATATCGGTTAAAAAGCTCATTGGTTTTGGGGTGTGGGTAAGGGTTGCAAGGCCTGCTCGGTGTAGTGCTTGAATTAAAAAACCAGTGGCCAGCCCTACCGATTCATGTACATAGTAATTAGTGTTTTTATCGTCCGTATTTACACCCCCCTTTTTTTGACTAAACACTGCAATCAACCATGGTGCGTGCTCTAAATAGGGTTTATTAGCATCGGTACCTAATGGTTTCAATGCATCAAGCCATTCTTCGCCTGCGCGACCTTCATAAAAAGAGCGCTCTAGTTTTTCAGCGGCCTCTCGTATTTGCTTTTTAACATCACTACTATTAATGGCCACAAAATGCCAAGGCTGGTGGTTTGCACCACTAGGTGCTGTACCTGCTGCTTTAATACAGGTTTCGATGATTTCTTTTGGCACCTGGCGGTTACTAAAGCTGCGAATACTATGACGGCGCTGGCTCGTTTGTAAAAACTCCTTTGCGCGCGAGAGCATAACTTCTTCAGGGTACTCATTAAAGTCAGTAAGGGGTTGATTATCATGTTGCTGCATGGCTTTTCGCTTCTTATTAAAAGTGGGTATTATTTTTATACCTAGTCACAGTATCAGGTGCAAGCGTTATCTGCTCTGATTAGTGCTATTTATATGTCCACTCAATTTTCATTTTTACTTAAATGTAGTTAGCCTCCACTATGATTCCACAGAATCGAATTCACTCTCTTACATGTGAAACCCAGCCGCATGTGTTGAGGCTTTTCTGTGGCTCTGATTTTATTGAGTTCTATTAATAACCATGCATTTGCAGTTAACTTCGTTCCACCTTTGAAAGTAATGGTATACGCTTTCCCGTTAAATTTCCTATAAAGTCATCCGCTGTTTTGTCATAACGCTTACCCCAAGTGTTCTGAGGCTTCATTGCTTGTGTGCTTAACCTCTTTATCGATTTCGCTTGCGTGACTAAATGGCTAAATAACACGAGCAATGGAACTCAAGTTACATGTAAAAAAGGGTTGTTTTGAGCATTGAAAAATCTCACTTTTAGTTAACGTAGCGTCCGCTTTAAGATAATCACTGCCTGATTAAGTTCACTGTTAAAAAGTGTTGCCGGTTCTACGATTTGCCTACAAAGCTATAACTGTTTCTTACTATTTAATAGAAAACCAATGTATACAATTACAACTCTTAAATACATAAAAAGGACAAACCTAATGAAGGCGTTAATCACATGTTCAATAGTAGTTATGCTGAGTGCATGTTCTTCGGTGACGATTCAACCACAAAAAATTGCTAAATTAAGTGATAAACCAACATATCAAGATAGCCGCCCTTTTTTTATGTGGGGACTCGTTGGCGAAGAGCGTGTGAATGTGAAAAAAGTATGCGGCGATCAAACCGTAGTGCAAATGCAATCGCAACAAACAGTGATAGATGGGGCTTTAGGGTTGGTCACATTAGGTGTTTATGCGCCTCACACAGTAAAAATATGGTGTGATGAGCAGCGAGTGGCAGGGGAGGTATTATGAAAAAATTAACGGTATTAGCAGCAAGTTTAGTGATACTTAGTACGACAGGGTGTACTAATATTCATTTTGACAATGGCGAATACACAGCGTCAGAGACAGCGAATAAAACAAAACAGTGGCATCACAATTTTGGACTCGGGTTATACGAAGGTTCCGATGCGATTAATTTATCGCAAACGTGTGCGGATGGTCAGTGGCAGAGTGTTCATACGTATAAATCATTTGTGAATGGTTTAGCTGAAATGGCCGTTAATGAAGTAGGCCCTGTTTGGTACCCTAAAACTGTCGAAGTCGACTGCGTTAAGGTACCTTACAAGGTACAATAATTATTCGTAACGCAGTGCATCAATAGGATTTAGCCTTGCTGCTTTTATAGCAGGGGCTAATCCAAATACTATCCCAATTAACGAGGTAAAACCAAACGACAACATGATTGCCCAGCCAGGTATATAAGCGTCTGGCATGCTAGGTACCATAAGTGAAATTAACGCAGCACCCCCATAGCCAATGGCTAGGCCAATTAAACCACCAAATAATGAAAGTACTACAGCTTCGACTAAAAACTGCAGCATAATAAACCCAGGTGTTGCACCAAGCGCTTTTAATGTACCAATAACGCGGGTACGCTCGGTGACAGATACAAGCATAATGTTCATTACACCAATACCGCCAACTACAAGACTGATACCTACAATCCCTGCGGTAATTGCTGTAGCGCTACCTGTAAATTTATCAACATTAGCGCGTGCTTTTTCAGCTGTTTCAAATTCAAAGTCGTTTTCTTGATTGTCTTTTAGTTTATGTAACTGGCGTAAAATGCGAGTGATTTTAGCAAGTACCAATTCTTCATCACTGTCTTCTTTGAGTCTAAACATAATTTGTACATTACTGCTGCTACTTGCACCCTCTAATGCGCTCATGGTACTGATGGGAATATTAATATAATCGTCTTGATCGAACCCCAATAAACTACCTTGTTTTTCAGCAACACCAATAATTCTAAACCATTCGCCGCCAAGTTTAATATATTCGCCTACAGGGTTTTTTGGTAGGTTTAGCTTTTCAATAATGGATGGACCAATAAAAGCGACTCGACGGCGCTTTTCATCATCCTCAGCGCGAATAAAGCGCCCAAGTTCTGGAAAGGTTCTATACGCTTTTTGGTAATCTTGCTCTGTACCCATTACTCGTGATGAGTGGCTTTTATTTCCATATTCAGCGCCACCAGAAAAACGCCAAGTAAACATCAGTGCAGTGAGTGTTTCAGCCTCTTTAACACGTGCTTTTAAGGCTAAAAAATCGTTGTAAGTGAGTTTAGCGTTTTTGCCCACCATTTCTTGTTCAATGCTGGTAAAGGGTTTAATTGTGGTTACATCAGGTGCCATATCTGCGAGTTGATCGTTAATTTGCTTAGTAAAGCCTTGCATAACGGCTACCACTGTAATAACCGCGGCAACCCCAATTATAATCCCTAAACAAGTGAGTGCGCTTCGCATGGCATTGGCTTTAATGGCCATTAGTGCTGCTTTTGTTCCTTCCATAATTGCAATAGCAGATTTAAACATGCTGTTTGTCTCCTTCACCTTTACGCACATCGCTCACTACCTTGCCATCAACTAAGCGAATAACTCGCTGGCAATGATCTGCAATTTCTTGTTCGTGAGTTACCAAAATAATGGTGTGGCCTTCATTATGTAGCTCATCAAATAGCGCCATAATTTCAGTGGTGGTTTTGCTGTCTAGATTCCCGGTTGGTTCGTCACCGAGTAAAATATGCGGTTTTGTGACTAAGGCACGGGCAATTGCAACACGCTGGCGTTGCCCACCAGAGAGTTGGCTCGATAAATGGCTAACTTTGTCGCCAAGGCCAACTCGTTTTAAGGCATCCAAGGCTTTCTGTTTACGTTGTTTTGCGGGTATAAACCTATAAACCAAAGGCTGCATCACATTTTCAAGTGCCGACGCACGCGGAAGTAAGTTAAAGCTCTGAAAAATAAAGCCAACACTTTCGTTACGCTGATGAGCGAGCTCGGTTTCTGTCATACTTTTTACAAGTTTATCTTTTAAAAAGTAATCCCCAGTAGTCGGAGTATCTAAGCAACCCAATAAGTTCATTAAAGTTGACTTACCTGAACCTGAAGGACCGATTATAGCGACATACTCGTTTTCATTAATGACCACGTTTACATCATCTAGGGCCTTAAAGATTTGCTCACCCATTTTGTATTGCTTGTTAATATGCTCAAGCTTGATTACCGCCGACATTATTGCGCATCCTTGGCAGTTGTTTGCTTAACTTTTACCGTATCATTTTCTTTTAGTTTACTGATAGGACGTGCAGGGCCAATAACAATTCGCTCCCCTTTATTTAAACCTTGGGTAATTGCTTGCTCTATATCTGAAGAAATACCCACTTCTACATAGGCTTTGCTTACAGTGTTGTCGTCGTTTAAACGCCATACAAACGTTTTGTCATCTTCTTTTTGTACGGCTTCGATAGGGAGCTTTAAACCATTCACAGCAAGGCTTGTTGCGATTTCTGCACGGCAGCTCATACCTGCATATAGTTGCCTATCGGTATTATCAAGTAACACTTTCACTCGAAATGATAAACCTTGTGAACCTGCTTGGTTTTTTGCTGAGGTTCCAATGTTAATGACCTTGCCAGTGAAGGGTTGATTAGGGTACGCAGCAGCATAAATATCTGCATGCTGGTCCAATTTAATGCCAGCAATATCAGTTTCATCAACTCTGAGCTCAGCTAAAATAGCGCTTGGGTCGGCAACCAGCATTAAATCTGAGCCAATAATATTAGTGGTGCCGGCAATAACGGTTTCGCCTTCTTTAATATTTACTGAGGCGAGCAAACCACTCATTGGAGCACGAAATACACTTTTGCTAAGTCTATCTTCAGCGATTGAAAGAGAGGCTTTGGCTTGATTATAAGACTCTACTCTGGCTTCAATATCTATTTTGGCAAGGTCGCGTGCATTTTGTAAGTTCTCGTATACTTCTTGCCCTGCTAGGCCTACGTCATAAAGCTCTTTTTGACGTTTAAGCTGACGTTCAATATTCAAAAGGCGTGTTTTACTGTGTTTTATTTCTATTTCGCTAGCTCGCAATACCGCTTTATTACGTGTTACTTCTGACTCAAAAGCAGTGGTATCTAAGCGCATTAAAATGTCGCCTTGTTTTACACTTTGTCCTTCTTCAACAAACACCTTGTCGACTCGTCCGGTTACCTCTGAACGTAACTGCACTTGAGTATTAAAGACTAAATTGCCAGAGGCCATAATGGAGTCTGCAATACTACCTTGCTCAACCTTTGCAACATTTACCTCTGGTGCTTTTTCATCGCCAGTAATTTGCTTTGATACAACAAGAGCAATAAAAGCTACAATTGCAAGGGTAATGATAATCGCTTTTTTCATTTTTATTTCCGTATTTATGAGTAGGCAAAAAAGTTTGCCTACATTCCTTTAAGCAACAATAACAATTGTCCAGATGCTGTAAATGATAATGGTCGGTAGTGCAGCAAAAAGAAGTGCTTTATTAAAGCTGAAATTAGTCCAACACTTTAACCCAATAGCAACTAAAGCTATGCTCCAAAGACTAAAAATACTTAAACTCTCCATCATATTATAGAAGCTATCTCCAAGCTCTAACCCCAGCAACAACTGATTTATCGATGCATAATTAAACAAACTAATAGGTAATTCATTGTTACTGGCTGTAAGAACTAGCGCAACAACACCTAAACTTGAAATAACCATGGGCATCATGCTCCAAACACCAAAACCATACCACGCACCATAGCTATAATTAGCATCAGGGTCTTGCTTAGATATCAACATGTAATACCCAGATAGGAGTGCATTTATAAAAAGAAGGCCGAAAATCCCCCCGCCAATTGCAAACCACACTTGGTTATCGAGGCTTTGCTCCATACTTTGACGGATCATTTTTTTCTCACCGATTGTGGCATCCACACTCGCTGCAGCAACCTGCTGGTCTAAAATAAATTGTGAGTCTGCAGTGGTATAAAATGTATAAGCAGAGGCTGCAAGGGTTAGAGCGAGAAGTGCAAAAGCAAGCCAAGACCAGCCTTTAGCTTCTTTTAGCCCATTAAAAGCCTTGCTTGGGCTGATAAAAATGTCGATACAAGCAGATAGCGCGTTAGATGACTTCATGATTATTCCTTTATGATTTTCTCAATAGTGAACTATATAGTTATCAGTCATATACTAAGGTAAAAGCGAGGTAAGTTGATTTATTAATTGTAACGGTTTGTTAACAAGGTGTGGCGTGATTAGATCTAGTTGAGTTATTTAAAACGATAAAAGGGCCTTGCGGCCCTTAGTGTTGCAGCAAGTAACACATTCTTTTTATAGGTTAAAGTCTACAGCGTAGGCTACATAGGCTTTTATATCAGAGCCATCCATGTCGTTATCAGATAGGCCAAAAGTAAAACCATCTTTAGACACCGATACACCATAATCAATAATATTGTCATCACCGATGAAATCGCCTGAGTAATGCCCTATGTGTAGCGCCATTTCAGTGCCATTGCTACCAACAGCGAAGCTGTAATCGGCATTTAAATACAATGAATCACCAAAATCAGTACCATCACCACTGGCTGCAGATGTTGCAAGTACGGCTGCACCAAATGTAAAGCCCTGCACACTAATGCTACCGTAGACTTCAGAAAAATCTGCATCTGCACCTGATGCCGCATCAGGGTATGCATAATAGATATACCCTACGTCATAACTCACGCTTTCATTAATTGCGCCGCCAAAACCTGCGTATAAGTCTAGCTCGTAGGTCATTTCATCGGCCCAAGACGCATTTGACGCCCAAGTACCCGCATAAAAGCCAGATTCATTAGCGTAATCAATACCGCCAGATACAGCTGCATCGCCCCCAGTTTGCTCTTGTCCGCGCCATAAGTAGTTTGAAGTGGCTGCTGCATTTGCTGTTACTTCAGCAAATGCAGTAGTTGATGTCATTCCTGTTAATGCCAATGCACTGATCAATATTGTTTTTTGTAGTTTTAGCATGTCTCATTTCCCATTGTATGATTTTGCACGCCAAGGCTTTTTATTATGAACGACTACAACCTTTTGTTTGGCGGCATTTTATTATGTTACTAATGGGGTATTTGCACTGTGTGTGCCAAATTAAACTTATTCGTTTATAAATTATTTTTATTATTTAAAACAATGTATTGAAAATAATATGAGGTAGGGATAGAAAAGTAATTATTTAGCAGGTTCACTTTGCTGGTGCAAAAAATAGCCTAGCTGCACCATCAAAGCGCTGCTAGGCTATTTTATTTTTCTTGTGGGTTAATTAACCAAAAATGGCACGCATTAGGGTAATTGTTTCGTTAACACCGCGGCCTTTTTGTACTTCGCTAATAATAGAGTCACGTTTAGCACGAATATGCTCTGGAACATCATCAGCAGCAAGAGCGCGATCCACTAAAATCTCAGCAGATTCTTTGCCTCGGCGTGGCGCTTTACTGCTGCTAGAAGTGCTACGTGTAGGTTTATTAAGTAGCTTAATGTAGTTAGAGTTATCTGCAGTATTAGTATCTGCATAGTAAAAAAAGCAAGGTACAAGCGCTTTAATGTCCACCAACTGTGTTTCTAGTTCATTACCAGCATTGGCCATTTTAAACCATGACATAGCGTGAATGCTTTGTACTACATCTTGCCAGTAACGCTCAAAGTCACGGTTATTTAATTTGGTGATACCAAGTGCGGAGCAAAGTGCATCTAAGCGACTGTTACTAATTGGAGTAAACACATCAGGGCGGCGCATTGCTAATAAGCGGGTGGCAGGCGCCAGAGTTGGTTTTTCATCACTACCATTAAATGCACTCAAGTAAGCAATTACAAATTGTTGGTAATCATTTTGCGCTACATCACCCTCAAGTGGAATGTTGCTAAGGGCATCGTCGAATGCGCCTGGCAAATCAGCCAGCATCTGGTGAAAACCTTTGGCGCTTTTGGTAGAGGCAAACCATTCTACATCAAAGTTATAAGTACTCGGATCGAGTGATGCCATATGCTTACCGCTAAAAGCGAGTAAGTCTTCAGGGATCATCTCTTTTAACGGCTTTTCACGCAGACCTGCAATATAAGCAGTTAAACGTAATTGCTCATCAAGTGCCACCAGTTCTTTATGTTGCTCTACAAACATACTCACTACTGGCCAAGGTGCTACCCGTAATGTTTTTAACTGTAAAAAGCTAATGGCTGAAATAAGTTGGTCATGCAGCTTTTTTAATAGTGGTAATTGTTGGCTTTCGAGTAAGTCGTAATTAATACGGTCGCGGCTTGCACTTAATAGCTCATAACACCAACCTAAAAAGTCTTCTGGATGGTTTTCCACTTTCACAGCCATCAGGTTTAGGCTTAGCTCTGAAGATTGCTTCAGGATATTTTGATAAATTTGACTTTCTTGCTCGCCTAATGCCATTTTTGACGGTGAAATTAGCAGTTTCTTCATGCCTTGTAGACTCTCCGGTTAGATATACTTTTTAGTCGCTTCATTTTAGCTTATTTAGGCTAAATACAACAGGGCCGGGGATCATACCTAACAATTGCATCAATGTAATCAGGAGCATGAATCTTTAAGTTTATTAAAATGGGTCTTCAAAACCTGATTTAGAAAGAGGGGGGCTCTAATTGATATGCTTTTTATTTATTTAACAATGCTTTTGGCGCTAACTCCCGCTATGATAAGAACATTATTTGCACGTTTGAAAGGATGATCATGAAGACCTTATTTAAAATTATTGGTGTCATATTATTGCTATGTATAGCGTTAATTGTTGCTGCACCATTTTTAATTCCTACTGATACTATTTTTAATAAAGTGTCTGAGCAGGTAGAAAAAACAACTGGGCGCACATTAACGATCAAGGGAGATAAAACCCTCAGTGTATTTCCTGCATTAAAGCTGGAGCTTAATGATGTGCATTTTGCCAATATGCCCAGTGGCTCTCGCGCTGATATGGCAAGTATGCAGCAACTTGCTGTTCATATTCCTTGGCTTTCATTACTCGGTGGCGAACTAAAGCTAGAAAAGTTTGTAATTAATGAGCCTGATATTTTGCTAGAAACCGATAAAAGCGGCAAAGCAAACTGGCAGTTATTTGATGCAGTGGCCAAGCAACCAGAGCAACAAACTCAAGCGGGAGAGGCTGTCAAACTTCCTGAAAACTTTGATATTCAATTAGGTGAAGTCGCTATTTATGGCGGGTCGTTTACTTATTTAGATGGTCAAACGGGTGCTAAACAAAAAATTAGCGATTTAGAACTGGCTATATTACTGCCTTCACTGCGTAAACAGCTTGAAGTAACCGGTGCTATTACTTATATGCAAGAGCGATTTGAACTTGATGTAAAACTTAATACACCAGCAAAAGCGATTGAAGGCGCCACATTTAATGTAAAGCAAACGCTTAACTCACGTTTAGTAGATTTAACGTTTGATGGCAGCATAGCCAAACAAGGCCAAGACATTAAAGGACTTTTAACACTTAACGGTGATTCGGTTAAAAATATTGCTAACTGGCAAGGGGTTGACTTAAACGCTAAAGACAATGCGTTTAACGCCTTTAGCATCAATGCTGAAATGCACTTACTCGGTGAAGAGTTTAACTTAACTGAATTAGTAGCAACGCTCGATGCACTCGAGATTAAAGGTAAAAGTAAGTTAAATTTAGGCGGTCGCTTAGCTGTTAATGCTGATATTGACTTAGGCATGCTTGATTTAAATCCTTACTTACCTGAAACCGTAGCAAAAAAAGAAGTCCCTGCAAAAGACGACTCTAAGCCTGCAGAGCCGATAGTGTGGGATGATACTAAAATTGATTTAAGTGGCTTAAGCGCACTAGATGCAGATGTGAATGTTCGTTCGAGTGGCTTAAAAGTGAACGATATAAAACTCGGCGCAAACCAATTTACTGTAGCACTTAAAAATAGCATTGCTAAATTAAGTTTAGACAGCTTTGCGGCTTATGAAGGAACAGGTAAAGGGGTGGTGACTATCAATGCTCAAAATACCCCTTATAAAATAGCAACCAACTTCGATTTAGACAGAATAGCCGCACAACCATTACTTAGCGATGCTGCAGGCTTTGATAAACTAATGGGCAAAGGGTCGTTAAATTGGAATTTAACTACAGCTGGGCAAAGCCAAAAAACATTTATAAATGCGCTCAATGGTAAACTCGGGTTTAAGTTCGCAGATGGTGCGGTTAAAGGAGCAAACGTAGCGGAAATGGTACGTAAGGGTAAAGAGCTAGTTAAAGGCAACTTTAATGCCGTGTCTGAGGGACTAGATACAGGATTTGAAGAATCTGAGAAAACCGATTTCTCTGCACTTTCTGGTAGTTTTAACTTTACCAATGGCGTAGGCAAAAATACTGATTTATCGTTGATCAGCCCTTTAATGCGCATTTCAGGTGAAGGAGACGTTGATTTGCCGCAAACTCTGGTTAATTACCGCCTAGTAACAGGTCTCGTTGACTCTATTGAAGGTCAAGGTACTACTGATGATAGCACTGGCTTTAAAATTCCACTGAGGATAAAAGGCCCATTCCATGATGTTGGTATAAAATTAGATATAGGCAGTGCGGTTAAAGATGAAGCAAAAGAAAAAGCTAAAGACAAAATTAAAGACAAATTAAAAGGTTTGTTTGGCTAATTTTAATTACTGATATAAAACAAGGCACCGTAAAGGTGCCTTGTTTGTTTTATAACCACCTGTAATTTAGATAGATAGCATAAAAAACCAGTTTCTAATTTATCGTCCGCATTAAATTAATTAAAAAATAACCTACCACTCCCCCCTCAATGCTGATACAATTGCCCGCCCTTAAGAGACATCTAGTATGTTTTTTGAGTGGAATTCAATCGAAATGTCTTGATTTTAAACAAATTTAAGACAAGTTGTAATTACTACACCGGAGGTCATTAACATGATCCAAATGCAAACTCAGCTGGAAGTTGCTGATAACAGCGGCGCTCGCAAAGTGCAGTGTATAAAAGTCCTTGGTGGTTCACACCGTCGCTATGCAGCGATTGGCGATATCATTAAAGTTTCTGTAAAAGAAGCGATTCCTCGCGGTAAAGTGAAGAAAGGTGATGTTAAAAACGCGGTAGTTGTGCGTACCAAAAAAGGCGTTCGTCGTCCAGACGGTTCATTGATCCGTTTCGACAGCAATGCGGCTGTTATCTTAAATGATAACTTGCAGCCTATTGGTACTCGTATTTTCGGCCCTGTGACTCGCGAACTTCGTAATGAAAAGTTCATGAAAATCGTTTCACTAGCCCCAGAAGTACTGTAAGGAGTCTATCATGGCAGCAAAAATCCGTCGTGATGACGAAGTAATCGTACTAGCAGGTAAAGACAAAGGTAAGCGCGGCAAAGTGCTTTCAGTTGTAACCGAGTCTGGTCGAGTATTTGTCGAAGGCATTAACTTAATCAAGAAACACCAAAAGCCGGTTCCACAGTTGAACCAAGCTGGCGGTATTGTTGAGAAAGAAGCGTCTATCGACGTATCAAACGTTGCGATCTACAACTCGGAAACGAGCAAAGCAGATCGTGTAGGTTTCAAGATTGAAGATGGTAAGAAATTACGTATCTTTAAATCTACTGGTAAAACTATCTAATAGTTGGAGTAGAATGATGGCGAAACTGCATGAAGTATATAAAGACAAAGTAGTTGCTGAACTTCAAGAGAAGTTTGGTTTCAGCTCTGTCATGCAAGTCCCTCAGATCGAGAAGATCACATTAAATATGGGTGTGGGCGAAGCCTTAGCTGACAAGAAGATTTTAGATAACGCTGTTGCGGATCTAGAAGCTATCTCTGGTCAGAAACCTTTAATCACTAAAGCACGCAAATCTGTTGCTGGCTTCAAAGTGCGTGAAGGTTACCCGATTGGTTGTAAAGTAACCCTACGCGGCGAGCGTATGTGGGACTTTTTTGAGCGTTTGGTTTCAATCGCTATCCCACGTATCCGTGACTTCCGTGGTGTAAGTGCTAAGTCTTTTGATGGACGTGGTAACTACAGCATGGGCGTACGTGAACAAATCATCTTCCCAGAAATTGATTATGATAAAGTAGACCGTGTACGCGGTATGGATATCACAATCACTACATCTGCGAAATCAGATGAGGAAGGCCGTGCGTTGTTAGAAGCGTTTAACTTCCCATTCAAGAAATAAGGGTAGGGTTATGGCAAAGAATTCTATGAAAGCGCGCGAAGCAAAGCGCACTAAACTAGTTGCTCAGTACGCTGAAAAGCGTGCAGCACTAAAAGCTATCATCAGTGATGTTAATACATCTGAAGATGATCGTTGGGACGCGGTACTTAAGCTACAAGCTTTACCTCGTGATTCTAGCCCTGCACGTCAACGTAATCGTTGTAACATTACGGGCCGCCCACATGGTTTCCTTCGCAAATTCGGCATGAGCCGTATTAAAGTTCGCGAAGCAGCTATGCGCGGTGAAATTCCTGGCCTTAAAAAGGCTAGCTGGTAATAGAATCATGGGAGTAAGACTATGAGCTTGCAAGATCCTATCGCGGATTTATTTACACGAATCCGTAACGGTCAGTCAGCGAAGAAAGTATCTGTAACGATGCCTAATTCGAAACTGAAAGTAGCAGTAGCTAATGTATTAAAAAATGAAGGTTACATCGCAGACTTCGCAGTAAGTGGTGATGTTAAACCTGAGCTTTCTATCGAGTTAAAGTACTTCGAAGGCAAAGCTGTTATTGAAAATATCCAGCGTGTAAGTCGCCCTGGTCTACGTATCTATAAGAGACGTGACGAATTACCGAAGGTAATGGGTGGTTTAGGTATCGCTATCGTATCAACTTCTAAAGGCCTAATGACAGACCGCGCAGCACGTAGTGCAGGCGTTGGTGGTGAAATCATTGGTTTTGTAGCTTAATCGGAGGGGAACTATGTCTCGCATAGCAAAGGCACCAATAAACGTTCCTGCCGGTGTAGAAGTTACATTAAAAGGCCAGGAAATCACAGTTAAAGGCAAAAACGGTGAACTTACTCGTACAATCAACGATGCAGTTGAAGTACAAGTTAACGACAACGTTATTACAACTTTACCTCGTGAAGGCGTAGCCAATGCATGGGCACAAGCAGGTACTGCTCGCGCTCTAATCAACAACATGGTTGTTGGTACGCATGAAGGTTACGAGAAGAAACTTCAGTTAGTAGGTGTTGGTTACCGTGCTGCAGCTAAGGGCAAAGTTTTAGACTTAACTCTTGGTTTCTCGCACCCAGTTAATTTCGCAGTTCCTGAAGGAATTACGATTGAAACTCCAAGCCAAACAGAAGTTCTAGTTAAGGGCGTAGACAAGCAGTTAGTTGGTCAAACAGCTGCTAACATTCGTGCATACCGTAAACCTGAGCCTTATAAAGGTAAAGGTGTTCGTTATTCAGATGAGAATGTACGCCGTAAAGAGGCTAAGAAGAAGTAAGGTAAGACGATGGATAAAAAAACAGCTCGTCTACGTCGTGCTAAACGCACTCGTAGAAATTATATTGAACAAGGCACAACGCGTCTTGTTATCCACCGCACGCCACGTCACATTTACGCTCAAGTTGTAAACGCTGAGGGTAATGTACTGGCTGCTGCTTCTACTGTTGAGAAAGCTATTAGCGAAACAGTTAAAGGCACAGGCAACGTTGCAGCTGCACAAGCAGTTGGTAAAGCGGTTGCTGAACGTGCGGCTGACAAAGGCATCGAAAAGATTGCTTTTGATCGCAGTGGCTTTAAATATCACGGCCGTGTGAAGGCGCTAGCTGATGCTGCGCGTGAAGCCGGTTTGCAATTCTAGGAGTAGACAATGGCTAACGTAGAAGCAAAGCAACAACAGCCTGATTTAGCTGAAAAGCTAATCGCGGTGAACCGTGTGTCTAAAGTAGTTAAAGGTGGTCGTATCTTTAGCTTTACTGCACTAACTGTAGTTGGTGATGGCGCAGGTAAAGTAGGTTTCGGTTATGGTAAAGCACGTGAAGTTCCAGCTGCTATTCAAAAAGCAATGGAAAAAGCACGTCGTAACATGATCAACGTAGACCTAAATGGCAACACATTACAGCATCCTGTTAAAGGACGTCATGCTGGCTCACAAGTGTTTATGAAACCAGCATCTGAAGGTACTGGTATCATTGCAGGTGGTGCTATGCGTGCAGTACTTGAAGTGACTGGTGTGCAGAACGTACTTTCTAAATGTTACGGTTCTACTAACCCGATCAACGTTGTACGTGCAACGATCTCAGCACTTGAGAACATGAATTCTCCTCAGTCGATCGCTGCAAAACGTGGTCTTCGAGTAGATGAGATTTTGG
Source organism: Pseudoalteromonas sp. S1608 (assembly GCF_005887265.1). Lineage (GTDB taxonomy): Bacteria > Pseudomonadota > Gammaproteobacteria > Enterobacterales > Alteromonadaceae > Pseudoalteromonas > Pseudoalteromonas undina. The sequence continues at coordinate 5,856 of NZ_PNDK01000025.1, read as the reverse complement.
GGTAAACCATGGCTAATAAAACTGTAAAAGTAACACAAGTAAAAAGCTCTATCGGTCGTTTACCGAAGCATAAAGCTACATTACGCGGTCTTGGTTTACGTCGTATCAATCACACTGTTGAGTTAGAAGACACAGCATGTGTGCGTGGTATGATTAACCAGGTTTATTACATGGTTAAGGTAGAGGGGTAATTCGATGCATTTGAATACACTTTCACCTGCTGCAGGTTCAAAAACTGCTCCAAAACGTGTTGGTCGTGGTATCGGTTCTGGTCTTGGTAAGACTGGTGGCCGTGGTCACAAAGGTCAAAAATCACGTTCTGGCGGTAAAGTACGCGTTGGTTTCGAAGGCGGTCAAATGCCTATGCAACGTCGTCTACCTAAGTTCGGTTTCACTTCTCGCAAATCTTTAGTATCTGCAGAAATTAACCTATACGAAATCGCTAAAGTTGAAGGCGATGTGGTAGACCTAAGCGCGTTACAAGCAGCTGGTCTAGTTAAAAAGAACGTTCAGTTCGTTAAAGTTGTTAAATCTGGCGAAGTTTCACGCGCTGTTACCGTTAAAGGCCTTAAGGCTTCTAAAGGTGCACGCGAAGCTATCGAAGCTGCCGGAGGCAAGGTAGAAGACTAAGGAAGTACTAATGGCTAAACCAGGTCAAGATACACAAAGTGCACAAGGTGGACTTTCGGAATTGAAGCGCCGATTACTCTTCGTATTGGGTGCTATCATAATTTACCGTCTAGGTTCATTTGTGCCGATCCCTGGGATTGACGCCGCTGTACTTGCCGATTTCTTCGAGCAACAAAAGGGCACCATTGTTGAGATGTTCAACATGTTTAGCGGTGGTGCGCTTGAGCGAGCTTCAGTGTTAGCACTGGGTATCATGCCGTATATCTCGGCTTCGATTATTACGCAACTATTAACGCATATGTATCCGCCGTTTATAGAGCTTAAGAAAGAAGGTGAGCAAGGGCGTAAAAAGATAAGCCAGTACACACGCTACGGCACGCTTGTGCTTGCTACTATCCAATCAATCGGTATTGCCACAAGCTTACCGGGCATGATGAACGGGTTAGTTGTTAACCCAGGTATGGGATTCTATTTCACCGCAGTGGTGAGCTTAGTAACCGGTACTATGTTCCTTATGTGGTTGGGCGAACAGATAACAGAACGTGGTATCGGTAACGGTATCTCAGTTCTAATATTTGTTGGTATTGTAGCTAACCTGCCGTCTGCTATTGGTTCGACAGCCGAAATGGCGCGCCAAGGTGATTTGAATGTTTTTGTACTGTTGATGGTTGCGGTTATAGTATTCGCTGTTACTTATCTTGTTGTATTCTTTGAACGTGGTCAACGACGTATCGTTGTTAACTACGCCAAGCGTCAACAAGGTCGTCAAGTATTTGCTGCTCAAAGCACGCATTTACCTCTGAAAGTAAATATGGCGGGTGTTATTCCACCAATCTTCGCTAGCAGTATAATTCTGTTCCCTGGTACAATTGCAAGCTGGTTCGGCCAGGGTGAAGGTCCGGTTGCTGATGTGCTACAAGCAATTGCTACAACGTTGACTCCAGGTCAGCCTTTGTATGCAATGGTTTTAGCTGCGGCTATCATCTTCTTCTGCTTTTTCTACACAGCGTTGGTTTTTAACCCGCGTGAAACAGCAGACAACCTGAAAAAATCTGGCGCATTTATCCCAGGTATTCGTCCAGGTGAGCAGACATCTAAATACATTGATAAAGTGATGACACGCCTGACATTGGCAGGTGCTTTGTATATAACCTTTATCTGTCTGGTGCCCGAATTCATGACTATGGCATGGCAAACGCCATTCTATTTCGGCGGTACATCAATTTTGATTATCGTTGTTGTAATCATGGACTTTATGGCACAAGTACAGACGCATCTGATGTCACATCAGTATGATTCTGTGCTGAAAAAAGCGAACCTTAAAGGCTACGGTCGATAAGGTCAGTTTACGGAGTTGAGCAATGAAAGTACGTGCTTCCGTTAAGAAAATATGCCGTAACTGTAAAGTTATTAAACGTGCTGGTGTAGTACGCGTAATTTGCAGTGAGCCTAAGCATAAGCAAAGGCAAGGCTAAGTAAACAGTCGTGCAGGCTGAGGTTTCTCGGCCTGTGTTTTTAGTTGTGATTTGGTCTTCGTTTGAGTATCCTTACGGGCTTTTCAAACAGATGATTACCAAATTCAAATATAGGAGATGTGTTAGTGGCCCGTATCGCTGGCATTAACGTCCCTGATCATAAACATGCAGTTATTGGTTTAACAGCTATTTATGGCATAGGTAAGACTCGCTCTAAGGCTATCTTAGAAGCGACTGGTATCGCCGAGACCACAAAAATCGGTGAACTTTCAGACGAAACACTTGACGTACTGCGTGAAGCAGTTGGCAAGTACACTGTAGAAGGTGACCTTCGTCGTGAAGTTACTTTGAATATCAAGCGCCTTATGGACCTTGGTTGTTTCCGTGGCCTACGTCACCGTCGCTCTTTACCACTTCGTGGTCAAAGAACAAAGACTAACGCGCGTACCCGTAAGGGTCCTCGTAAGCCTATTAAGCGATAAGGGGATAGTAAAATGGCTAAGACACCAATTCGTCGTAAAAAGGTTAAAAAGCAAGTTGCTGATGGTATGGCTCATGTTCATGCGTCTTTCAACAACACTATTGTAACGATTACCGACCGTCAAGGTAATGCACTATCATGGGCTACTGCCGGTGGTTCAGGTTTCCGTGGTTCACGTAAATCTACTCCATTCGCTGCTCAGGTTGCTGCAGAGCGTGCAGGTACTGCTGCTCAAGAATACGGTTTAAAAAATCTAGAAGTTTTCATCAAAGGTCCAGGTCCAGGTCGTGAATCTGCTGTACGTGCTTTGAATGCTGCTGGTTACCGTATCACCAACATTACTGACGTGACGCCAATACCACATAATGGTTGTCGTCCACCGAAGAAACGTCGCGTTTAACAATAGGTTAGGAGAAATAACATGGCAAGATATTTGGGCCCTAAGCTCAAGCTGAGTCGTCGTGAAGGTACTGACCTGTTCCTTAAGAGCGGCGTAAGAGCTATCGACTCTAAGTGTAAACTTGAGACTGCACCTGGTCAGCACGGCGCTCGTAAAGGACGCTTATCTGATTACGGTTTACAATTACGTGAAAAGCAAAAAGTACGTCGTATTTACGGTGTATTAGAAAAGCAATTCCGTAACTACTACAAAGAAGCTGCTCGCCTTAAAGGCAACACAGGTGAAAACTTGTTACAGCTTTTAGAGCAACGTTTAGACAATGTTGTATATCGCATGGGTTTTGCTAGCACACGCGCTGAAGCACGTCAGTTAGTAAGCCACAAAGCGATTCTAGTTAATGGTCGTGTTGTGAATATTCCTTCATACGTAATTACTCCAGAAGATACTGTTGTAATCCGTGAGAAGTCTAAAACACAAGCACGTATCATCGCTGCTCTAGAGTTGGCTGAGCAACGTGAAAAGCCGACTTGGGTTGAAGTTGACGGTAAGAAATTGGAAGGTAGCTTCAAGCGCCTACCTGAGCGTTCAGATCTGTCTGCGGACATTAATGAACAACTAATCGTCGAACTTTACTCTAAGTAAAGTTAAGAGTTAAGAGAGGATAAAATGCAGGGTTCTGTTACAGAATTTCTAAAACCAAGGTTAGTCGATATCGACGCTATCAACCCAACGCGTTCTAAAGTAGTTTTAGAACCACTCGAGCGTGGCTTTGGTCACACTTTGGGTAATGCCTTACGCCGTATACTGTTATCATCTATGCCTGGATGTGCAGTAACTGAAGTTGAAATCGACGGTGTATTGCATGAGTACAGCGCGAAAGAAGGCGTACAAGAAGACATCATTGAAATACTACTAAACCTTAAAGGTCTAGCGGTAACGTTAGAAGGCAAAGATGAAGTTTTTCTGACCCTGACTAAATCTGGTGTAGGCCCTGTGACTGCGGCAGATATTCAGCACGATGGCGATGTAACAATTGCTAACCCAGATCATGTTATTTGTAATTTAACAACAAATAACAGCGAGATCAGCATGCGTATTCGTGTTGAGCGTGGTCGTGGTTATGTGCCGGCATCTAGTCGTTTATCCTCTGATGACGATGAGCGTCCAATTGGTCGATTGCTGCTTGATGCATCATTCAGCCCAGTTGAACGTATTGCGTACTCGGTTGAATCAGCCCGTGTTGAGCAACGTACAGATTTAGACAAGTTAATCATTGATATGGAAACAAACGGCACCTTAGATCCTGAAGAAGCGATCCGCCGTGCGTCTACTATCTTAGCTGAGCAATTAGATGCATTCGTAGATTTACGTGATGTAACTGAGCCAGAAGAGAAAGAAGAGAAGCCAGAATTCGATCCTATTCTACTTCGTCCAGTTGATGATCTTGAATTAACAGTACGTTCAGCAAACTGTTTGAAAGCCGAGCAAATTCAATATATCGGTGATTTAGTTCAGCGCACTGAAGTTGAGCTTCTTAAAACGCCTAATCTAGGTAAGAAGTCTCTAACTGAAATAAAAGACGTGCTAGCTTCACGTGGTCTTTCTCTAGGCATGCGCCTAGAAAATTGGCCGCCTGCAAGCCTAGCTGAATAATCTAAATCACTATATTAGTTTAGTTAGAAGGATAGGGTCATGCGCCATCGTAAGAGTGGTCGTCAATTAAACCGTAACAGTAGCCATCGTAAAGCGATGTTCAGCAATATGGCAGGTTCTTTGGTGAAACATGAAATCATCAAAACTACTTTGCCTAAAGCGAAAGAGTTACGCCGTGTAATTGAACCTTTAATCACACTGGCTAAGACTGACAGTGTAGCAAATCGCCGTTTAGCGTTTGCTCGCACGCGTGATAATGAAGTAGTTGGTAAGTTATTCAGTGAAATCGGTCCTCGTAATGCGGATCGTCCAGGTGGTTACACTCGTATTCTTAAGTGTGGCTTCCGTGCTGGTGATAATGCACCAATGGCTTATATTGAACTAGTTGGTCGCCCAGCGGCGAGCGAAGAAGTTCAAGAAGACGCGCAGTCTGCAGAGTAAGTCTTAAAGAGACACCAAAAAGCCGAGCTTATGCTCGGCTTTTTAATATCTAAAATTCACACAAAATGAATAAAGCTTTTAGCTCTATTATTAATAGCAAATTTATTCTCATTCCTTTCATCTAATAAAATAGCCTAACTAGAATCGACGAATCATAATGCGAGCGTTTAGGACTGCTATCTTTCTATTTATAAGTAAAGCTATTTAGACTAATAAATATATGACCATGTAACGACTTTTACAGTTTTATAGTTATTAATATAAAAAAGTTCGAAATAATTGATACCCACCAATAGCTCATTAACTTTATATAGTAAAGCCCTTGCCTGATGTACTTATTCGCCACTAATCTAAATGGCCATATAAAGCTAAACAATTTATTTTCTTGGTAATCGCTACAATAACTATGAAAAGATTTTTCCAAAAAATAAGTTTTTACAGCTTTAAAGGCGAAATATGATTAGGTTTAGTTGTCTTTTTAAGCGTTTAGTCTAAATATCCAGCGAACAGTCATTTATTTCAAGTTTTCTTTAAAAAAGGGTTGATCTGTTTTCGGATCGCCCTATAATGCGACCCCACTGAGACGGGGAACGCCAACGCATAGCGAGGCACGAGCTACTCAGTGAGTCGAGTAAAACTTAGTTCTGAAAACTTTCAAGTTTAACAAAATTAAGTGTTGACAAAAAAATAGGAAAGCGTAATATGCGCAGCCCTAGCGAGATAAAGTTTAACGCTTTAATCGCAACGTTCTTTAACAATATAAAGCAATCATCTGT